>JBDQID010000009.1:0-15296 GCA_040264515.1 Chlamydiales bacterium | reverse complement strand
CTCTTTCTGGCATCTCACTTACAGCTTCTAAGAGCTCTAAGTCAAGAAGCTCTGAACTTAGACCTATAAGACCTTTTAACTTTTCAATCTCTAGAGAAAGATTTTCGTGCTGTTTGGCTATCCTTTCAACAACTGTTGCTATTTGCGCTTCATTTAACTTTTCATCCGCTTGCACCGATCCTGTAACAGCAAGCGCTCCAAGAGCCATCCTAAGAAGCTTCTTTCCCATCTATAACACTCTCTTTTCAGATTAAAATTTATTATTTCTTTTTTACAAGATCTGTAAGCTTGCCAAAATTTTCTCCAATTCTCCCTGCAATCTCAAAAATAAGCCCATGAGCTGTTGTAAGATCATTCAACGTCACTGCTGCTTCAGCAAAATCGTCATTTAGCTCACTCGCATTTACAATTCCCAAGCTCATATCACCTTGAAGACCTTGCAGTAAAGAGTACTGACCCTTCAGCGTCTCCGCCTTTGCATCTTCTCTAGAAATATAAACAGCAATCTGATCAATTGCGTTCGATACTTGCGCTAACATACGGGACGCATTATCCTTATTGGTAAGAGTTCCAAACTCTGGATCGAAAATATTCAAGCGACGTCGCTCCATCTTCTCTTCTAAAGTCTTTGGATCTAGGTCGGTATTTGCAATTCCGTTCGCAGTACGATAATTTGACTCTTCAATAGTTAAGGGCTTGAAAGTTGAGATATCTTCAGTAAGGTGATCAAGACGATAATTATCTGCTCCCCAAACATGCTCCGCACTGCGTGAAGAAGAGATTTGATTCGCCTCGACGATATTTCGATTACCGACAAGAGATTCTATTGAATATTCTGAAGTGTTATCGAGAGCCACTGCCATTGGCGTCTGAAACACGGCAGTCCCCGTACGACCGTTATAAGCAAGAATTGTCGCTTTCTGTCCGACACCCGTTCCTGCTGTGATAGTGATTTCTGTACCTTGATATACCTCATCAATCGCAGAGGACTCTATTGCAAGGGTGATAGACGTTGTCGAACCTGCTTGAGCTGTACCTGTGACTTTTGGTTTCGTCTCAATAATTCCGTTGGCTTCTTGCTCCTCTTCTGTAAGAAAAGGGAGAACGGGAAAACCTTCTTGAGACATCCCTGTATAAAGATTCACAGCCTTGACTCCGACAGCTTCTGGTTCTGTCAGGGGGTCAACGGCAATCCCTGGGGAATATCCCAAAAAGATCGGGATATCACCAAAAGACCCTCTGGGCATAAACTGCCCCCCATTCCCATCTACAACCGATGAAATCTCTTTTTTGAGTTCTTGAAATTCTGTGTTCAGATACCCTTTATCCTCAACCGTTGCAGTTCCACTCTTAGCGTTAATACTGAGCTCTGACATACGTGTAAGAAGCTCTCTAACCTCTTGTAAATATTCGATATCCGCTTGATACCAGCTCATACGAGACTGTATGGCTTGCATCTGTGCCCAATCCGAAGCTCTGTTGAGATCGAGAATAGTGGCTGTCTCATAATCCTTAACATCATCACCTGGATGGATGATCTTTTTACCGGAACTTAGTTGTTCAACTGTCTTACGCACACGTTCTGAATTACTTTGCTGATGACTAACAAGCTTTGCCGTATCGACATTCACATTGGAGGTCATAGAATTTTCTCCTAATACTTTTCTAATTTTGAAATATATCTTGTCAGATAGAAGGATGTCCGTCAACAGCTTATTCAACGAATTCACACTCGTTTATAGAACGCAAAGGGGGAAGAGAGATGTGATGTTTTTTAAAGAATTTTGAGAGTTATATGAACCCTCATGCAGTGACTCACTACTTGTAACGTGGTAGCTCCCATATGCATCAACCTAACATAGATCTCTGATATTTAGTGGCACGCGCAAAATATGCTAACATTAGCATCAGTTCGACTCTTAATTCAGCCCTGTCTCGTGATTTATAGAAATAGTTTTTAGACCATGGTAGTGATCAATCACTCTTAAATACGATTTTATCCGTAAATTCAACCTTAACAGGGCACTCAAGTGAGTGAATAAAAAAAACACCACACAGCCATCGTTTAGCTATGTAGCGTTTACACTGATTCTTCGAAAAAGAAAGAGGTTTTAGATTTTGATGTAGCCTTCGCCTTCTTTTGGCTTAGAAGCTCCGCCTCCGGTTGGTACTTGCCCTGCAGGACCTGTAGGAGCAAGGTCTTGCTCTGAAGGTTCACGGCCTTCAGCCAAGTCACCACAGATACGACGCCATCTTTCTACTGTTTCCACGTAGAGAGGAGCAAAAGCACGAAGAGCTTGCGGAACAGCGTGAGCCATATCCAAAGTGCAGTGCATGAGGATAAGTTCTTCTTGAACAGCGACACCTACACCGCCACCAGCCATTTGACCGCCGAGCATAGAGCCTTCTAGAAGTTTTTCGTATAGCTTAAGTTTGTTTTTCTTTTCTTTAGGAAGACCATCTAGAAGTGGGGAATAGATGTAAAGACGGTCTGAGTTTGGCTCATAAGTAAGGTGCATCGAGAATTCATCATCAATACCCAAAATACAGGTGTTGTTTTCATCGAACTCCAACCCTTCTAGGCCTAGTTCTTTACCGAATTCTTCTAAGTTAGCTTTAGCATTTTCAAACGACATAGCTTATGTGTCCTCTTATTTTTTATGTACAAGATTTGATGTACACATTTTGTTTATCTTTTTAATTTGCTATGCTTGAAGAATGCTATAAGTATCTATTAATGTAAACTGTTTTATCCCATGACAAGCCAAGTAGTATCTCCCACGTTACCAAAGACAAGCGCCGGCTTTCCACAGCCATATGGAGCATCCATTCGCGATGGCGGAATTAATTTCGCCATTTTTTCATCTCATGCAACAGAGCTTTCCATATGCCTCTTTAAGCAAGGTGAGAGCGACATTCTTTGGGAAATCCCTCTTGATCCCCTTGTTAATAAAACGGGAGATATCTGGCATATCTTCATAGAATCACAACTCACACAACTCTCCTACGGCTTTCGTGTCAACGGTCCTCATGATTTTGAAAAAGGCCACCTTTTCGACAACACTTTCATCCTTCTTGATCCCTATGCAAAAGCTGTAGAAAGTAGCTCTGTTTGGAATGAAGGTAAGACTGTGCTATCACACAGAGGCGTTGTTATAGGTAACGACACTTTCGATTGGGAGGATGATCGCCATCTATCAATCCCTCTTAACGAAATGATTATCTATGAGATGCACGTCAGGGGCTTCACTCAAGACCCATCAAGCCAAGTGAAACAGCGTGGCACTTTCTCTGGTATCATAGAAAAGATCCCTTACCTCAAAGAGCTCGGCGTCACAACCGTTGAGCTACTCCCCATTCACGAATTCAATGAGAACGAATTCCCTCGACAAAACCCCCTAACAGGAGAGCTTCTTGTCAACTATTGGGGCTATTCAACGCTCAATTTTTTCTCTCCAATGAACCGGTTTAGCGCAGGGCCTACCCCCCTGGACACCCTCCACGAATTCAAAGCTCTCGTAAAAGCACTACACTCCGCTGGTATCGAAGTTATCCTAGATGTCGTCTTCAATCACACATCCGAGGGCAACGAAAAGGGTCCAACGCAGTCGTTTCGCGGTTTGGAGAATAACATCTATTACATGCTAACCCCAGACGGTCACTACTATAATTTTTCTGGCTGTGGCAATACTCTGAACTGCAATCATCCTGTCGTAAGAGAACTTATTCACGACTGTCTTCGTTACTGGGTAACGGAGATGCATATCGACGGTTTCCGCTTTGATCTAGCCTCTATCCTAGGAAGAGCTGCTGACGGCTCCCCTCTCCCTAATCCTCCACTTCTTGAGCGAATCGCTCTCGATCCTCTTTTTTCCAAGACAAAGCTTATTGCAGAGGCGTGGGATGCTGCGGGTTTATATCAAGTAGGAAGTTTTCCGTCCTGGGATGTGTGGGCAGAATGGAACGGACAGTACCGCGATGTCGTTCGTCGCTTCATCAAAGGTGAGCGTGGCACAGCAGCAGATTTTGCAACGCGCCTTTGTGGCTCGGAAGATCTTTACGGCGACGGAAGAAGCCCTGGTCACAGCGTGAACTTCATCACCTGTCACGATGGATTCACACTCAACGACTTAGTCTCCTATAACCAGAAGCACAATGATGAGAACGGAGAATCAAATAGAGACGGCTGCAACGACAATGCCAGCTGGAATTGTGGTGCTGAAGGCGAGACGCAGGACGAACAAGTTTTAGCCCTTCGTCAGCGTCAGATGCGTAACTTTCATTTAGCGCTCATGCTATCCCAAGGCGTTCCCATGCTTCACATGGGTGACGAATACCAGCACTCCAAACGCGGAAATAACAACACCTGGTGCCAAGATAATGCTCTGAGCTGGTTTTCATGGGAGAAGCTAGAAGAGAAAAAAGATTTTTTTCGCTTTTATAAGCTGATGATCCATTTTAGAAAAAAACATCCGATACTATACCGATCGTATTTTCTAAGCGATCGAGAAATCGAATGGCACGGCCAGCGCCCCCTTAATCCCGACTGGGAAAGTGAGAAGCCGTTTGTTGCCTTCACACTAAAGTGTGATCGCGGTGAAGGTGATCTTTACATAGCGTTTAACGCTCACGCAAGCGCCACACTACTCACGCTCCCCTCTCCACGCCAAGGCCAAACATGGTGCCGTGTTGTTGACACTTCCCTCAGACCCCCTTACGATATCCAGCCGGAGGGCGGTTCAGTACCCTTTAAAGGTAAAAAGTACCTTCTTAAACCATACACAAGCATCATCCTAAAATCCAAATTCTAACCCACCTCCCCTTATCCTCACACAACACTCAACCAACCCCTTTACGCTTCTACAACGCTCAAATATTGTAGCGCGGGCGACGGAGCGCTGTGGAAGCGTAAGGGGGGTTGGTTGAGTGCTGTGTAAGGATAAGGGAGCTGGGTGAACGGTCTTTCTATGAGAGTGCGGGCGACGGAGCGCCCGCCCGCGCTACAATATTTGAGCGCTGTAGAAGCGTAAAGGGGTTGGTTGAGTGCTGTGTAAGGATAAGGAAGCTGGGTGGACGGTCCTTCTATGAGAGTGCGGGCGACGGAGCGCCCGCGCTACGACATTTGAGCGTCGCAGAAGCGCAAAGGGAACTGGACCTATGCAGCTTCTACGACTCTTTGCAGAGCGTTGTATGTAGGACTAAGGGGGAACTCTGCGCGCGCTGCATCCGGTATCAACTTTGCCAACATTCCTCGAACAGCGTCACCTTGACCCTGCCACTCGGAAAGTTCTTCCGTGTGCTGATTAAGGTTGTATAGATCACCTTTAAACAAGAGTGCTTGCGTGATACCTCGCTTAAAAGAGTGGCCATCTGCAACACCGTCAAAAGAGTCTCTTCCCGACTGTGTTAGCTCTCCAGAGGGTGATAGCAACCAAATTTTACGCTCTGAACTCTCCTGATGCTTTGACTCAAGAAGCTTTTGTTTCATAAATGCCGCTTCTTCAATCGATAAAAGTAAAAACTTCCATGCGTTGTTTTCTTGAATTGCAAGAATCTGATGCACACCTTTTCCATAAGAACCACTGAGCGATAAAGAGTGCTCGTTAATTGTTCGCATGAGGTTTTCTGAGATCAAGATATTGTCACTAAAGACCTCGGAAAACTCCGCAAGCTCATCATCGCGACGCATCACATCCTTCAAGCGAAATATCCTTGCAGCTTCTCCTTTTTCAACTTGCCCTTTGTTATTAACGTTTTCATCACTCGCTTCAATCGGGCTAAAATGATCACCTTCGTAAAGATCTTCTTCAACCTTCCACTCAACCTGCTCTAACGCATTCAAACTGCTAAGAGCACTACGCTCTTTCTCTTCTTCCTCTTCGCGCTCAACTTCTTGCTCAACCTGCTGCTCCATTGTTTTATTCGCATCACAAAGAGGACTTTGTACCATCGCTGGAACGCTACCTTCGTACTCCTTAATAATGCCACCTAATCCGGCTCCGAATTCCGAAAGCTCGACCTTATCCATCACGTCTTTAGCCACAGCTAAAAGCGCTTGTTTCTTAGAAGTTAAGAACTCCTCTATAGGAATGTCTTTGTGCAAGGAGCCAAAAAGCTTCCACGGAGAAGACTCTATCTGATCGATAATTACTTGACGACTTCTCTTATAAATCTCAATGTCTTCGTCATCTGTAGCAGACAACATTTTCTCCATTACTTTATTGCGGAGAACATAATTCATCTTCTGCAAGCAAGCTCGCAGGTTATCTTTCATCTGCTCTTCAGACTCATTAATATCGGTAAACATCACAATATCGCTAATGCTCGGAGCTTCTGTTTTCAGTTTTTTTGACACAATCGCATGTACTTTATCAGAAAGCAGTGTTGTCACGCTCATTTTCTTTCCGAGCCCTCGCAGACGCATCACGCCTTGTAAGTACTCGGTTTTCGTTGTGTTAATATTCACTGTAGCAAACGCTTTTGCATTCCAGAAGACAGGCAGGTTTGCACCTGTCGTATGTGAGTTATCGAAATAGTAAAACATTTGCTCCGGATCAAGCTCTGTTTGTAACTTAATAGCTTCAGGATCAGAAGATTTCAAATAGATCGGCTGATCGCTACCTTTTTTCAAGACAGCTAGCTGATCACCTTCGAAATACATCACCGCTTTAATTTTGTGATCTTCATCTTTAGCAAAATAATTTAAGAAGGATTGAGATACTTCTCTATTACCCATTCCTGCGAAATGCGCTCCGATATCAATAAAGCTGTGATAAGCTGTCTCTCCCGAAGCTTCGAGTTCTTCTAAGAGCTCTGTTGGATCCGTTTTTGTAATACGTTGTACCGTGGAATTCTCATCGCGCAGCAAAGTTTCTATCGTACGGCCATTCGTTCCTGGGTTGTTCGTTGTTGTGTAACGAGAGTGAAACGTTTTTTGGTTTTCCAAGGTTCCGGAGTACCCTTGTCCAACCTTTGGAAGGCCTCCAAGATCTTGCGCTGTTGTATTAATTTGCTCTGAAAAGATTTTCACATGTGGAAAAACACATGTTTTCAAAAAGCTTGCAATCGCTTTTGCACTACGTTCATTACCAGGGTTATTAATTTCCGCTCGTATCGCTTTAACTTCGATATCGCTCCAGCAATCCACCTCGAACAGCGGCCTGCCATAAAACGCTTCGAACTCCCGAGACGCTCTTGTTTCATTTAAAGTTTTATCGCCAGCACTATAGGTAATTTCTTTCTGCGCTTTTTCTTGAAGTGACAGCAACCATTTACGTGTTTGCGCCTCTGAAAGACCACGTGCAGATTCGTTTTTATTCTCCACATTGAAGTAGCTTGCAACTGTTTTAATCATCATCTCGTACGGATCTGCAATACGCGACTGCTCTTGCGGTCGGTTATTACCACTATAAGGAATCACGATTTCCAAATCTGGATTCAATGTTTGATTGCAAGAAAGACCGTAATGAACCCCGGGTCTTCTCCCTTTAAAACAGTCTTCAAGCAAACCTGTTAAAAGCCGCTTACTCAACACTATTTGCTGAAGCAGCTCCATTTTATTTTTCTGTCCTGAGTCCGCGTATTTACTTAAAGCTGCATGAAACCTTCTTGCAGCCTCACTGTCGCTATCACCAGAAATATAAGCTTTAAATCCTTCTCTATTCCCTTGAACAATTCTACTCTTCTCAAAACGCTCTAAGAGATCTTCTTCAAGCCTTTTTTTAAGCTCTGTCAACTTCTCTTCGCTAATTAAATGCTGAGCCGAATGGCGTAAGTCTACAAGGTCACTGTGTTTAGTCGTTATCAGCTCCATAACATCGCAAATAAACCCGATCTCTTTACTTGGAAGAGGCTTTCCTTCTCCAATTGGGGAGTTGTACTCATACGTTGCAAGGAAATGCTTATGGGGTTCATCGAAAGTAATATTCCCTTTGTTATGCACCAACCCTAAGATATTTCTTAGTAGATTCTTTTTCACATAGAACTCAGAAATATTATCTTCGCTACTTCCTGTATCTAAGAGTGTTTTTATTTCGTCACACGCCTCCCAGTAACCGTGCATAAGGAAGTGAAGTGATGCTGGAGGCAATATCACGTTTTGTTTCTTTTTCCGCGCATTGCTCAAACCTTGATACAGCTGGGATAGGTAACCTATATTAGAATGTTTTGCAGCACGACTGTACTCAACAGTAATAGAATCCTGCCCAAAGCAGTCCAGTGATTTCTGCTTAAAATCGTTCTTGTTAGTATTGTAGAGCGATTGTAAAACAACGAGCATAGCAATCTGATCACCATCTGCTTTTTTAAACGCTTGGATAATGTTAATGACATCCGTTTTACCACCGCCCATAATCAGCTGTTGAATCACTTCGCGATACTTACCCTCGTCTGTTTTCGAAAGCATCGTACGCATCAGCTTAAACTGCCCTTCCCATATCATTTTATTCGAGCGCGTTTCAAAAATAAGAAGCTCTCGCCACTCATTAATATTGTAAACACGCTCAGCACTTAGAGTCTGCCCAAGGCGTTGCTCTGCTTCGACTTTACTCAAACATAACTCTTCACGCTTAAGTTCCGCAGCATCACTTAGATCGCCCTCAAGTTCCTGTAATTCTCCCTCAATAAACTCTCGCTTTTTAATCCATCCGATCGCACGGCTGTTTTGCTGAAACCGAGACTTCACAACACTATAATTAGCGATCATAGCGATAATGGAGTCAGCTTCCGCAGGTTCTAAAGCGGGATTGGCCCGGATAAACGCTTTTTGATCATTAAGAGCAAAAAGATTTTCGCACTGCTCTATTGAAAGCCGCTCTCTTAGCGCCGTATTTTGCTGCAGCTGTTTTCTCACTTCCCTTTGCCAAACGGAGTGCCCTTTGTTAACAAGAGTGAGAATTGCCTGCTCTTCGCGCTGCATCACTGCTGCATCTTCTGCTTTCTTATCACTAAGCGATTGCATCAGATCATCACTACTCATCCCCTCTTTGAATGAGAACTTCTTTTTTGAAGCGTTAAGCTCGCACCCTTTTTCATAATCTTTTTCTAATTCCGTTAATCGATTCCGACTGTAATCGCTCAAACCGTCTGGAATACGATCTGGATTCACAAGCGCTCGATGCTCTCCTGATCCGCGCTCTGTAACATCAAAATAACGCTCACACTGCTCTTGAGAGAAGCCCGTTTTCTCTACTGAAGGCAGAGTTACAACAGAGGCTTCTGGAATAACCACCTCTTTTAAAGAAAGTGCTCCTTGCCATGTTGCACGGCGCTCTTCTATGCTGTTTACATACTCTAAAACATCCCCCTTACCAGGTAAGCTCTCTCGGAGTTCTTCTTTTTGTTCTTCAAGCTTCTCTCCGAACACTCTAAAAGCTTCTCTATAACCGACATGCGAAATCACACCTTTTTTATTTACTGCATTGCTTGTAAAGCTTATCAAAAACTGGTTACACTTTTCATTATTCCACCATTGTTGAGCTATCTTCGGGCGCTGAGGCAGATCCGACGCTTTACCTTCGGAGCGATGCAAAAGAAAGAGACGCACGGCTTCTAAATCTGGATGTTCCTCTTTGTTAAATCCCACGATAGAGAGCCTGTGAAGAGCAAGTTTCCGTTCTTTTCCTTTTCCTTTAAGCCCTTTGTCATAAAAGTAAGGAAAGTTCTTAAAAAACTCCTCTTTTGTTGGAAAAAACTCATTTTGAAAGGGAATATAAACAGCAGCTTTGTTACCGTGTTCAAATTGCATATCACCCAAAACCTCAGCAACTGTCCTATTAGTAACTTTCTTCATCCAATTAATATCTTTCTGCAAGGGAAGCGTCTCAAACACTTTATCTAAGTCATACTCCTCAACTAAAGGGTCGAAGCGCGTAAGGTGAAAAAGCAGCTGAGGTGAGGCGTTTTTAGCATAACCTCCATCCGTTTTTGCTCGATTTCTGATGATCTTTTGTAAAAAGGCAAAGTCTTCGCTAGGATTGTCCAAAACGCGAGTGAATTTAAAAGCTGTCTGGCAATTATGCTGATGAGAGAGGTAATCCAAATAAAGATCTTCACACTGCTCCCAAAAAAATTCTTCTTTAGCGCGGTTTTCAGTACCACTCCCCATCGATTTTGAAAGGAGATAGCAAGCGTAAAGCCGCAGGCTATAACCGTTTGCCGTATAATCAAAATTGCGGCTATTCAATTCTATAATCCGCAATAATATCTCTCTCGAGGTTGCGGAATAGCTATCAAAGCTAAAGGTTTTTTGTAAACACGCCTTTGCTTGAGAGTAATCTCTTTTCATAAGAGCGATATAAGCAAGGTAGACGTACCCTTCACTACCGAGCGGAATCAATGTTTCTCCATCCGCTTCACTAACATTAAAAACTAAGTAAGCATTAGACTTCAGCTCAATATCAGCGTCATCTTTTCCTTTCGTATTCGTTCCATGTAGCTGCAGTGCAGACTCACATCCGAAATGACGCGTTTGTTCTTGAGTTTCAAGTGATGGTAAGAGTAACTTCACCTTGCCTTCGGCATTTTCAAGTTTAAGATAGTTGTGAAAACTAGGTCCCAACCCATTAAAGCTTTGATCTTCTGCGATGTAATACTGAGGACTACTACTCCAAGCCATCTTTCCATCTTCCGAACGAACAAAGGTAAGAGCGGAGTTTGTACTATCGCGATAAAGAGGGAACTCTAATTCCTGGAGCTTTCCATTTAACACCTTAGCGAGCACTTCTTTTGGGACGTTAGCGAACTCTTTAATCTGAGAAAGGAACCCGTCGTCTGTAAATTCTACAAGCTCTCCTTTTGTAGATGATATTCTACTTTCTTCTGGAACAATCTCATATTTTATCTCATGGCTTTTTGGATCTGAAAGAAGAATATATGACCCCTCCCCCTCTCCAATCCAGTGTGAAAAGAGCGGCTCTTTTTTACCAGACTCCTGATTTTCGATATCTCCCATTAAAAGAACTTTAGGGATACCGCTAAACTCTGCATCTTTGAGATCAAATGATTTATTCTCAAACCACGTCCCGTTAATTTCTCGGAAAATCGAGCAATTACCACCTTTATACTTCAAGCGAATCTTCCCAAGTGATGATGAGACCTCATTGAATTCATACATATCCGCAGAAATACCCTCTGTTAACAAACCGCCTTTTAAAACTCCCTCTCCGAAAAACTGCTTATACAGATCTGTCTTTCTAAAACAGTACGGCACACTACAGCGCGTCGGTTGGTCAGTTTTAACCGATCCTTTGACAATATTGATATAAACCTTGTTGTAGTTTGACAATTGCAATGTGATGATGGGAAATTGCACTTCTCGACGTCTAATCGCAGTCGGATCTATACCCTCTAATGTTAAAATGGAATCAATATATCTATTTTGAAATCGCTCATTTCTAAAGAGTTCCGCTATCGGCTTATTTTTTAATACAAAGAGCTCTCCGATCTCTTTTTCTAAAAAAGGAGAAACAAGTTGCGTTACAGTTCCTTGTCGCTGGTATGAAACAAAATGTTTGCCTATTTCTAAAACAGTATTTGCATCATCTGCTGAGTACTCACCTTCTAAAGGCAAACGGTCAAAATCGATTCGCGCTTGCAATAGCTCTATTGCAGCTCTTTCTTCTGGAGTATCAAAACGCTCTTTCCATTGACCAAGCTTGCCCATGAGTTGACCGCGCTCTGCGTCTACATCAATTGCGATTGCTCGATTTGACTCTTTGGCTCTTTGAATAAAAGAGAGGAAGCGACTTGCTACATGAGTAAAATAAAGTGCTGGCTGAAGTTGAATACGACCTCCTTGATGCTCTGAGTAGTGAGCAATCCCTTTTTCAACAAACTTCAACATGGAAGCTGCAATCGCTGGCTCATCTCGCAACTGCTGGGTAATCCTTCCTGCTTTAAAAAGCTCTCTAAAGAGCATCGTCTGATAAGAGGGTTCTCCCAATCGTTGTAAATACGCTTCTTCTTGAAATTTTTGCAGAAGCATTGGTAGCGCTAAAGAGTTGTCATGAATACTCGATAAAACATCTTTATAAAGAGAGTTCTCACTCTCCAAATCCGCTTGCAGTGGAATGAGGTTCTCTTTGTCAATCGCTCCTGAAGCCTCCCCTCTTTGCTCTCGAGAAAAAAGACGCTGAACCTTCGCATCCATTTCTGCATTATTTAACTTCTCTATCTCATGCTTTTGATTATCTCCGCTGTAAGAGATCCTTACACCAACCTTTCCATCTTGAAAACCGTCGCGACCTTTGTTTAATTCAATATCAAAGAGGTCATCTCTCCTGTGAAAATAACCCTTACCCCTAATAACTTGAGTCATAAAGTACGCATCTCTCAACGCTCTATAAGCAAAAAGCTCTTCTTTCCCTTCTGCGTCATCGGTATTAATAAAAAGATAGGCTGTTTTTTGAGTAGAATTATCTACCTTCCTGAAGGAAATACCCTCTCTTGCCACCCAAGCGTTTTTTTCACTTTCGCTTACTAAATCTTTCGCCTTTGATTGGAGGTAGCTAAGTTCGGAATGTTTTACAACAGCAGCCGAGGAGATGCCATTTTCTTTAATATCCTCGTACGCAAACAGCGGATATTTTTCTTGATTATTGCTCTTAGAAACTTTCTCTTCGTTTTTTCCATGCTTATTTGCAAATCCAACCATCTCCAAATACGCCTCAGACAGCTCCGGAGTCGCAGTAAAACAATCCGAAGAGAGCTTTACTATATTTCCAATATTCACTCCATATGCTTCCAAAGAAGGATCGTTTTTTTTAGCTAAGAACGTCATCATAAGATACGCTTTATTTACAGCTAGTATGTGCCGAGGAAGTATCGATTTATTTTCTAGATTAGCTCCTGCTAAACTGCGCGTTATATTCTGTAGTTTTTGCATACTAAACTTAACTTCCTCCGGAGAAAGCCACTCCCAAAAACTACCTTCTTGCGGGAGTGGAAGCGCTAGGAGCGCATTGCAAGCAATCGGAATAGCTTCATTCTTGTTTCCGAAATAAGTAAACTTTTTCGTGCAATCTGTATCCGCTTTTTCTAAAACAGCTCGAGCTTCATTAAAACAAGTCGGCGTTATAAAACTATGAATTTCTGAAGCTTCTACATCCCTTACACATCCCCTCGTTTCAGATGACTCTCCTGAGAGGTTATGCTCCAATGAGGCAAATCCCGCAGGGAATCTCTCCGCTGTCAATCCAGAGAGATCTTTATCGACGTGGCGCGGAACTTCTTCACGCGCTGTAATACTCTTTCTAACGTGCTTTAGAGTCGTATAAATACGTCGAACATCATCGTTACTTATCGTGCTATGTTTAAGATCTAAAGGGTTCCAAAGTTTTTGTACCAAGCGAGCCATGTTATTGGTGCCTTGCTCAAGGATTTCTCGCGCTGCACCAACATCTACTTTGCTTAATTCTTCAAGCTTTTCACTCATTCTTACAAGTGTAGACACTCCGGTATCTAACTTGAACTTTTTGTACTCTTTTTTACTACCCATCTCTTTGCGTGTCATTGCGAGAATACAACGATAAGAGCAAGTTCCAGATCTCTGCCCTTTTATATAAAAGAGCTCATCATCTGAGAGTTTAACTTTTTTACTCTTCAGTGGAGCAAGAAGGTGATCGTAGATTTGATCGGGACCCACCTCTTTACTGCTATCCCAAACTGTTTTTACTTGTAAAGCGAGTGATGCGCTAAAGAACTCGCTGCCAAGATCTTCTAGATCGAGACCTGAATACTTGATAAAGGGGGCGTATCGCAAATCTTTTCCATGGCGCTTGACAGGGTGATTTTGATCAATACCGGCGCCTGTATTATAAACGTACATAGAATAGCCACTCTTCTCCTTTTTAACTTCCAAAATCATGGCGTGCCCTGAAGGGGTGCCTGACCAGCCAAACGGAATCAGCATGCTTTTTCCAGTGGAAAGAGACGCAACATCTTCTTGTATCCCCTTTACTAACCGATCAAAATCCACCGGAGATCCTTTTGCATACGCAATAGTTGTGATTTTAGAGCTTAACGTACGCATATCTTTCAGCTTTGTAATTAGCCCTTCTAATTTCTTCTGATCTAGTCCGGATGATAACAGTGGGTCTTGCTCCAACCCTTGCTGATGAACGGAGTCAACTTGAGAGAGAAAATAATCAATGGATTTTTCAAATACATTCCCTTCAATGCCATCTGTTCCCCGAATAAATTCATCACCTAAAATGTGCCCTGCCATCTTAAGATCGAGACCTTCACTGAGCTTGTCTTCTAGCTGGCTAAATAGCGGGTTTTTCGACTTCAGTGAATCTTTACTCTTTTGTATTTCCTCATATGGGGCTATTTCATCCAAGCTACCACCCTCAAGAGTAAGCATTTGTTGCTCTAAAAGAGAATAAGGATCGTCATAGGGACGCTCCGTAAATTTTGAGAAGTCCACTACTTTTTTCTTTTTCTCTATGCCTTTTCCTGTATCGCCTTTTCCTGCATCTTTATCTCTATCTTTAGCAAACAAGCTGTAAGCTAAAGAAGGAGTCAGCAATGCGATTGGCAGTGAAAAGGTAGTCGCAACTGCTGATTTGAAGATATTTTTCATGTGACGGAACATTGACTTTGTTCCAAAGGAGGCGAAATTCCGAGCAAGTGCTCCCAAACTGATCACGTTCGCTGTGAATTTAATTGCTAAAGAAAGTGTATGATAAACTGTATCTAACGCGAACAAAACAGGAAGGGCAACAGAAGAGACCCTTGCAACAATTTGCCGTTTAGCAAATCCTTTAAATCCGCTATCTTTACTATTATAAATGGAATCCTGCGCTAATAAGTACGAACCTCCAATTGAAAGATTCGAAGGCAAAAACTTTTCTGCACTATTTTCCATTTTAAATAATCCTATAGTTGATTTTTTATCGTGTAAGACAACTGATTTTACACAATATTTATTAAGATTTGGTAAATATTACAATAACATGATGTTAAAAAAAACAACGAAAACTAATACTCTAATTTAAATTGATTATCAACTAGCTCAAGCTCGTCTTATTTCTTACGCTGACACCGGAAGCATGAGTAGGCATAACATACTTATAACTAAGTAATTGTGTAAATTTTACATCAACCCTTAAAAGACCCTAATATATTGAGAGATATCTGCAAGGAGATTCAATACCGAAAACGCCTGACTCTATCGGGAATATGAGGCTTCCAAAAAACAAGAAGAGCAGAACAAACAGGATGTCCTTTATACTTTTTCATCCTTTTAATCCAGCCTATCCTGTAAATAACAAAACAACGATCCGGGGCGAAAAATG
>JBDQID010000008.1:0-15963 GCA_040264515.1 Chlamydiales bacterium | reverse complement strand
TAACGAGCTACATAACAATCGACATGTACCAAAATCTTTACCGCACGAGAAGCCCTGCCTATTAATTATTCCACCAAGAGTTTTTCCTGCTGAGAAGAATTTTTCTTGGTAGTCCACGCGTAGAGGGAAAAAATCGATGTTGTCTGCAGGTTCTTTTGCAGCACATGCTGTGGTAAAGATAATGGTATCGCCAACTCTTACAGTAACAGCACCGTTGGCTTGTTTTCCAATTCTTCCGGTTTCAAACGTAATCTTTTTCCCGCCAATAGTCGTGGATATCGATTTAGGTTCCATTATTTTTTAACTCCTTTATGAATACTACTACCGTATAAAAAAAAACAGGCAGCGAAATCGCTGCCTGTTAAAAGCTTGTAAGGTATAAGCTTACTTTCGAAGCTTAAGTCTTTTAATAAGACCTTGATACCTTTTAGTGTCCGTCGAATTGAGATAATCGAGGAGCTTTCGGCGCTGTCCAACGAGCTTTAATAAAGCTAAGCGTGAGCCATGGTCCTTTGGAGCAACCTTAAGATGTTCGGTAAGCTCAGCGATTCTTTCGGTAAGGATTGCAATCTGAACGTCTGCGGATCCTGTATCCTTTTCATGAAGCTGAAACTTCTTTGTGATTTCTTCTTTAGTGCCTTTATCTAGTGACATTAAAATCCCCCTAAAGGTTTGGTGATGGGATTATTTTTGATTGCTTCTTAAATAACGATTCGACTGTAGATAATATCATATCACCCATATATATATCAAGCCCAATATCTACCTGTTCATAACTCTAAGTTTCTGAATCAGCACATTCCCTAAAAAAAGACTTGATTTAGAGCGAAATGACCAGTTAACCTAAGGAATAGTCAAAACAATATCCAGGGTGTATCGGAATGCAAGGAGAGCCTCATAACAATCGGCTGATTCACGAAAAATCCCCCTACCTGCTACAGCACGCCCGCAATCCAGTAGACTGGTATCCCTGGGGTGCAGAAGCATTTAAGGAAGCAAAAGAGAGTGGCAAACCGATCTTTCTATCCATTGGCTACGCAACCTGTCACTGGTGTCATATGATGGAGTCAGAATCTTTTTCTGATCACGAAATTGCCTCACTTATGAACGACACCTTCATAAACATTAAAGTTGACAGAGAAGAACTCCCTGAAGTTGACGCTTTTTATATGGAATGTGCACAATCGATGATGATTGGTGCTGTGGGCTGGCCATTGAATGTTGTACTGACTCCGGATCTAAAACCTTTTTTTGCCATCACCTATGTCCCACCAGACTCCCGAGCAGGACTCATGGGGATGATTCAAGTTGTCGAACAGATCGACGAAATTTGGAAAGGAGAGGATCGCGAAAAAGTCACCGAGCAGGCAAACCAAATCATAGAAACCTTTGCAAGTAATATCCAAGCAAAGGGCGATGAGATGCCAGATGAGCTACATATCTCTAATACAGCAGAGCTTATCTATAAACTAGCAGACGCGCTCTACGGTGGCATCAAGGGAATGCCCAAATTCCCCGTTCCGTGTCAAATCTTTTTCATGCTTCGTTACCTCTACGATAGCTTTGACGGCCGTGCGCTTTTTTACGCCGAGCGCACACTCGATATGATGCAACGTGGAGGAATCCGTGATCACCTCGGTGGAGGTTTTTCACGCTACGCCGTAGACGAAAAGTGGCAGACCCCTCATTTTGAAAAAATGATTTACGACAACACCCTCCTAGCACGTGCTTATTTAGAGACGTGGCAGCTAACAAAAGAACCGATGCTATGTGAAATCGCTATCGAAACCTTAGAATACCTTTTAAGAGAAATGCGCCACCCCGAAGGACCATTTTACTGCGCTCAAGATGCAGATTCCGACGGGAGAGAAGGGTATTTCTATACATGGGAAAAGCAAGAAATTCAAGAAGTCCTAGGTATCGAAGAGAGCCTTATTTTCTGTGACTTCTTTAGTGTCACCGAAATGGGCAACTTCCACGGTCGCAACATTCTCCACGCTCCCCTCTCTTCAGCTGAATTTGCAGAGCGATACCTTCTTGATGAAGAAGAGTTCATGCAAAAAATCAATGAGCAAAAAGAACTCCTTTGGAAAACAAGAGAGAGCCGTACTCCTCCATTCAAAGATGATAAAGTCCTCTGCGCCTGGAACGGTCTGCTGATCTACACCTTAGCATACGCTTACTCAACCACGCGAAAAGAAAAATTTCTCATAGCAGCACAGCAAGCTGCACGCTTTATAAAAACACATATGTGGCAAGATGGGAAACTTCTACGACGGTGGAGAGAAGACGACAGCCGCTACACTGGAACACTCGACGATCACGCTTTTCTTATTCATGGACTTCTTATGCTCTACGAGGTCGACGGTGATACAGGCTGGCTTGCATGGTCACTACAATTAACAGCGATACTCCACAAAGATTACAAAGCTGAAGACGGAGCTTTTTATACAACAGATAGCAGCGATCCGCACCTGCTTTTACAACGCTGTGAATTTGCCGACGGAGCTCTTCCCTCAGGCAGCGGCGTGCATTGCGAAAACCTTTTACGCCTCCATCAATTGACCAACGAAGAGCACTATTTAACCTCGGCCAAAGAAACTCTAAGAGCCGTAAAAGAGTACCTCGACGGCTACACACCAAGCTACTGCTACCATTTGATGACACTACAACGCTATCTCGATGAAAAAGCAGTAGAGCTCATTATCGCCCTTAACGATCAAGAAAGCCACAAAACAGAGATCCAAGACGCCCTTGCTGAGCACTTCATCCCCCATAAAGTCGTCATTTGGAAAACACCCAATGACGAACACCTAGGGGAACTGCTTCCCCTAACCCAAAATAAAAACTGTATCCGAGAAAACACAACATTATATATTTGTTATAACGGCAGATGCCAATTGCCGCTGACAAAGCTCAGCGACATGCTCGATGCGATTAAAAAACTCGGCTAGTGCTCTACCACACATAACATGCTTATAAATAGACCTTTTACCTTTGCTTTTTAGAGTTTGCTATGCAGCGTTTAATGGTTGTAGCGCAAGTGTAAAGTAGCAAATTAAACGTTGAATAAGGATAAGCGGATCAAGGTAATTTTTTGATTTACTTGAAGAACTTATACAATGATTTTAAGCGAGTTTTAAACTTCATCGACCCAGTCAAGCGTTGTAGGATTTCTTATACCGCTACTGCACCGCGTATGAAACAAGCAGCGATAAGATGCACCTTAGAACGCAAGGGACCGATCAAATAGTTCTATTCCAAGAATTACTGACAAAATTCATAGGGAGGTAATTTTGCTGCATCGCAATTACCCTATCCTATATTGATAAAGTTTGAATTATAAATATGACTCGATTAAGATCCCCTATCCCTCCAAGCTAGCCAGAAGCGATATTATGAACCAAAAAATTTCAAATACAGATCTATTTCTTCATATCCTAAAAGAGAAGTCCTTTGACAAGCTCACGCCATACTGCAATCCCTCTTCTTGGAAAAAACTCTCAACTGAAGAGCAAGAGCAACTTGCAACCCTCTTTCTTAAATGGGGAGAAGAACTACTCTACGAAGGTGAAGAAGGCGCTCTTGCCGTTTTCGATCTTATTCCGGAGCTTATTGGACAGAATGCAAAAATCCAATTCCAGCTAGGGCTATGCTGGCTCGATTACGGTCGTAAGCATTTTAATACAAAAAGCTTTCACCATGCAGCACAAATTTTCAAAGAGCTCTTGCAACAACAACCAACACATTTTGAGTCCTGGTTCTGCTGGGGAACAGCTCTTATTTTCCTAGGTGTTGCCAACGACGACCCCTCTCATTTTCATACAGCTATCGATAAGTTTAAAAAAGGATGGGCCGTATGCCCGAAAGAGTCAGAGAAACGAGGCGAGACTCTTTGGCAATGGGGAAGATGCTACTACTTCCTTGGCCAACACTCCCAAGAACCCATCGACTTTCAGCAAGCTTTAAAAAAATACGAAGAAGCAAAAGAGGAAGAATGCGCCTCCGCTGCTTTTTTCAACGATGTTGCCAACGCTAAAGTAGAAATGGGCTGCCTCATTCAAGAAGGAACCCCCTATCTTACCCAAGCGCTCGATGACTATCTACAATCTTGTAAACTTGACCCCTCCTCCTTTGAAAGCTGGCTTAATGCAAGCTGTACTGCCCAACGTCTCTTTTACGCAACAAGCGATAAAAAATACTTCGATCAAGCTCAAAGCTGCTTTGAAAGTGCAGAGAAACTAAAAACAACCGTGGTAAACCTTTGGTATAAATGGGCAGAACTTCTTTTAGTTCATGGACGCAACGAACAGCACGAACCCTCTCTTCAAGCGTGCGTAGAAAAACTTGAACGCGCAAACAAGTGTGAAAAAGAAAATCCCCTAATCCTCACACTTTGGGCCGAAGCTCTCTTAATTCTTGCAAAGAGTGGTGACAACCTCAACACATATCATAAAGCAGAAGAGATCGCTTCGAAAAGCCTCGCCCTCAATCCTGAAAACCCACATTCCTGGTACATCTACGGATCAATACTTTGCGAAATGGGTAATTATTTCGATGACGAAGAGTATCTGAATCTTGCAATTGAAAAATTCCAATACGCTCTAACTCTTTCCGAAGAACATCTTTTTTTATGGCACGGCTTGGGACTTTGCTACTTTTATCTAGCCGAGCTACATAGCGATCTTGAACAGCTAGAAAAAGCTATCGGCTGCTTTGAAAAAGTCGATGAACTCGGAGGCGACTTTCCTGTCTTTTTAAAGAATTGGGGAATTGCACTGATGAAGATCGGTGAAATCAAGGATGAAGAAGTTTACATGGCAAGTGCGATCGATAAATTCGATCGGATCATCAAATCTCAAGGACTTGAAAACTGTGATCTCGAAGTCCTCTACCACTACGGCTGTGCATTTGATTTTCTAGGGGATTTCTCCAGTGATGAAAAAGAGTACGAGCGGGCAGTCGAAGTGCTCTCTTTCGTTGTAGAACAAGCACCAAACTTTGTCCACGCCCGTTTTAATTTAGCCCTAGCAATGACGCATTTAGGTGAAGTCACAGGAGATATCGCAGCTGTGCATCAAGCGTTAGAATGTTTTAAAATGCTAATCGAACTGGATTCTGAGGATGAAATGGCATGGAATGAATGGGGTGTAGCACTTCTTCACTTAGCACAGCTTGTCAACGAGGAAGAGGGCGACACTCAAGAAGAATTCCTTAAACTCTGCCATGAGGCAGAACACAAGCTACGTCACGCTGCAGCACTGGGAAACATTCAGGCATACTACCCCTTAGCGTGCACCTATTCAATGATAGGAGAGTTTGATACCTCCATGCATTTCATTGAGCGTGCCGCCCAATCAGGTATTCTTCCCTCCGCACCAGAAATCATGCATGACGAATGGCTCAAAGCTTTGCGCGAAACGGAGGACTTCAAACACTTCATCAACCGCCTTGCAACATCGAATCCCAGTGGCGATGACGACGGTGAGTATTTAGTCTGATACAGTAAAATCGAAAGCTGGATGATAGAAGAACGCAGAGGTTCTCTTTCAATCGCATCTCCTCTCTGCGTATCACAGCCTTGCGTTCCACAATATAGCGTGGAACACAAGGCTGTGATCACCCAAAACATCAAACTACGATAGCACATGTGCATTAAGCTACGTGAGCTCAACTCTTAATTTATTTCTGTTTAGCGATTTATAGAAATCGTTTTTGGACCACGGTAGTGCTCTTAAGTAAACTCATCGTCTGTCTGAATTCGAGACCGAGCTGCCGTAGGCACAAAAAAAGAGCCAAACTTCAGAGCTCTTTAGTACTGAAAGCATTCAAATAATTTCATTTCGGATGATTACTATTATGCTTGTAAAGCTGCAAATTTGCGCATGCCTGTGATCTCAATGATTTTGACACCAAAGTTATCATCGATAACAACAACTTCAGCTCTTGCGATCAGGCGCCCATTTGCAAGGATATCAACAGGCTCTCCTGCGAGCTTTGCAAGCTCAATGACACTACCTTCTTCGAGCTTTAAAATTTCTTCTAGGCTCATTCTAGTCGTTCCTAGAATAACTTCGACATTAACCTTAACATCAAACATTCTCTCGATAGGCTTGACAGGACTGTCCTCGGCACGCTCTGGTTCCTCTAATTGCATAAACTGAGCATGAGAGATACTCTGAGCGGAAGCTGCCGCCTCTTTATCTTCTGCAACAGGCTCCTCAACAGAGACATCTTCTACTGTCCCCTCTTCTGCATCACCTGCATCATCTGCAGCAGAGGCTGCTTCCTCTTCAGATTCTGGTCCTTCCATAGCCTTAGAAAGCTCGTCGATTTCGTCTGATGTGAGTTCATCATCCATAACTGATTACTCCTTTTCCACTTCCTTGAGGATACTTACTGCTTTATGTTTACTTAATAGGCCTGGATTGGCGTAATACTTGTCCTTAGATGCGATACGCACAGTAACCGGATCAGATGTTTTAGAGCCAAGATCTAAAATATCACCAGCTTGTAGAGCTAGGACTTCTTCCATTGGAAGGTCCATCTTCCCTAGTATGGCTGTTACATCGAGCGGAACATTATGGAAATTATTCATGTGTGCCGCCTGAATTTCCTCCGACTGCTTCGCTGCATACTTATGCCACTGCTGATTGCCGAGTTTAAATGCAATCGGCTCGAGATTGGCGTACGGGATACAGATGGTAATCAAGCCACTACTATCGGCAACTTTCACACTGAAGGTAATGATAACAGTGACTTCTTTCATTGGTATGATACGCACCATAGCGGGATTCGTCTGAATCTCCTTTGGATTAAAGGAGACATTCAAAACGGTCTTCCATGTATCGCTAAGATCTAAGAGCATGGTATCAATGATTTTTCTGACAATTGCCAACTCTACATCTGTAAAGTGGCGGACCTCTTCTGGCACTGAGCCGTCACCACCAAGAAGCTTATCGATAAAAGAGTAGGCAACAATCGCGTTAATTTCGACAAGACCGTAACCGTTTAGCGGTGGCATATCAAAAGTCGCAATGCAAGTTGGTGACGATAGCGAAGAGGTGTATTGATTATAAGTCAACTGCTCGACGCTCTGCAAAACGATATCAAGATCAGAACGCAAAAAGGAAGACAAATTCACTTTTATCTTCTGCGCATAAATCTCATGAAGAAGAGTTATCGTCTTTTTTTGCTCTTCTGGAATGGGACTTGGCATCCTAAAGTCGTAAGAAGAGACCTTCTTACCCTTAGCCTCCCCCATTACACGAGCAGGTGGTAGGGGTGCGTCTTCTTCTACACCTCCGCCCCCAATTCCCATATCATCATCATCAGGGATAGCTCCAGAAATTAGAGAATCGATTTCATCTTGTGATAAATCTGCCACAGCACTTCCTCTTTAGCCGCTTTGCGTTACAAAACCTGCAATCAGTACTTCTTTTACTTCAATAATATCTTGCGTTGACTTCTGTTTTTTATTGTAGGAGTCAAAGACACGTTCTTCAAGCATTTTCTTCAATTCTCTGGCAAACGCTTCTCTTTTATGCGTTCCATTGATAAGATCTTCGCGGCTTTTGTTTCCAACGATCATGTTAATCCCGTTAGGAAGGCGGCCTGGAGACTCTTTTTCCATAATGTATTTTACTGTCGATAGCTTGTCTTCTTCTATCACGATAGTAAATTCTAGCATAAGGTGCGAGCCATCTTTTAGCTGATACATTTTTTCTTCAACAGCGTATTCAACAACAGGCTTAGCGCTCTCTATATTGGGCCTCTGCATTACAAAGAGGGCACCTCCGATTAGTAACATTGCCATAAAAACAACGCCCATAATAGGAACTATTGGAATACCACCGCCACCACTTGTCTGTTCTTGGTCAGTAGCCTTATTGTCGTCGTCTTCTTCTTCAGCCATTGGTTCCTCCTACGGATTTTTTATCTTCTTTAAATGGATATGCACCCGACGATTTTTTCTTCTTTCTGAATCAAGAGAAGCATTAGATATGATAGGAACATTATCGCCTTGGGAGGCAAAGGTAATACGTGTTCTGTCGGTAAGAATTTTAGAGAAGAAAAATTTATACATTGAAACCGCTCTTAAAAAGCCTAATTCCATATTATTTCTTGGGCCACCGAGTTCTTGAGACAAGGGAATTGAGTCCGTGTGACCGACAAAGAAGACTTCATAATCTGTAAATGCTTTTATTTGATCTGCAAGTAACTCATAAATGGGGATTACCCTTTGCACCTCAACAGACTCAGAATCAATTTTATACGACCCCTTCGAGAAGATATTAAAGGTTGGAAGCATCAAGATCACTTCATCTTCTTGAGCACTTATTTCCAAATCACCTTGCTTACCAAATGTAGTAATCATCTTTATTTTTTCATTCTCTTCGTACTGAATGGGCTCGGTGAGATCAACCCGCTTATATTCTGCCAATGGACGCAGTGTTGTTGGTTTTACGGATGAGCGTGCGATAACCCTTGGGCTTTCTGCTACAGACGGTTTCGGAAGATTTTTCGACATCGGGGCGTGAGCAAATCGCTTACTGATACCCAAAGCTCCGCGAATAACGCCAATTTGGGCTTGGAATTTAATTTGACGAATTGTTGACATCGAAAAAAGTAATACGAAAAACACAAGTAGCAGTGTCATCATATCGCCATAAGTAAGGAGGAAAAAGGGTGCCGATAGTTGTTCTGGCTCGTCTTTTTTCTTATCTGCCATATTAGGTTATTTCCTATTTTGCTTCTGCGGCATTCACCTGATCTCTGACGCCCTTTGTCACGTAAGTCAAGAGTTTCTTCTGTACGATACGAGGGTTATCACCATTTTGAATAGATAGTATGGCTGAGATAATAATTTGTTTTCTTACAACCTCATCTTGAGTACGCTGCTGTAGCTTTGTAGCTATTGGAATACAGACCATGTTTGCGAGCATACTTCCGTAAAGAGTTGTTACAAGGGCAAGGGCCATGGCAGGACCAATAGCGTCCGGATCAGAGAGGTTTGCTAACATCGCAATCAGTCCGACAAGAGTACCGATCATTCCAAAAGCCGGAGCAAGTTCTGCCCATTTGAGCATCATCCCTTGATTGTCTCTGTGACGAATCATTAAGGAGTCGAGCTCTAGCTCCATGATTTCTTGAATCTGCTCTGGGGCTGTTCCGTCAACAGCTAGCTGTATACCATTTTTAATGAATGGATCTTCGATATCTTCTGTACGAGCGTCGAGTGCTAGAACCCCGTTTCTACGGGCTTCTGTAGCGTAATCTACCATTTCGGCAATCAGATCAGAATAAGCTGTATTCTTGGGATCTTCAAAGATACCTTTGGAGATAACGAGGCCGAGTCTTGAAATTTTTTGCATGGGAAAACTTGCTAGAGTTCCCCCAATAGATCCTCCAATCGTCAATGCCGCGGAAGCCGGTTGGTAGATGAACAGTGCAATAAGAAGAGGTATATCCCCACCAGTTGCAAGCAACATTCCCAAAGAGACTAGGCCTCCTGCCAAAGCGAGACCTATGAACGAAGTGATATCCAACTTCATGACAATTCCATTATGCTAAGGTTAAGGGTTCTCTTTCAATTAAGACCCCATGAACCGCTTTTTTATATGCAAGAAAGCTCTCTTGAATTTCCTTTGTACTCTCACGTACAAGGATACGCTCCCCTGTTATCAATGTGATAACCGTATCGCCCCCAGCTTCTACACTCTTGATAGTGTCTGGGTTAATCAAAAAGCTCTCGCCTGTAAATTTTGTCAGCGTAATCATCTTATCTACAGCTATAACTAATGTAAGGTTTTACTTTAAAGAGATTTTTGCAAACCTGCCTTATAAATTCTTTTTTTCCTAAACTCTCATAAAAAAAAACAGAGGAAGGGTTTCCCCTTCCCCTTGAGAGTCAAGGTGGTACTAATTCTTATTCAAAGCTATTACCGCTTCAATCCAAGAGCTTCTTGTATCATATCATCCGTTGTTGTGATCGTTTTACCAGCAGCACTATAACTTCTTTGCGTTACAATCATATCTGTTAATTCTTCCGTGATATCGACATTAGACGCCTCTAAGGAACTTCCGTGAACTTTCGAGTTAATTGAATCAACATTCACTCCTCCGGTACCTCCGGCTGTAAAAATATTGGAAACATCCTTGATCGTGCCTCCCTTATTGGAGTTAACTGTTTGTGCGAAATAACTGGATCCAATTTTTTCTAAGCCTTCTGGGTTATCAATCGACATGACACCAACTTTTGCAACTTGTCTGGTCTCTCCATTTGAATAGACCGCAACAATTCCTCCATTATTCTGCTCTGAATTAACTCGGAGCAAATTACCGATGGTATAGCCATCCACATTCTCACCGACAATGGTATTATTACCATTGTACGATGTCAGTCCTGTAAAACCTATGGAGATCGTTGATGCGTCTGCTTGAACGGAATTTTCCGTTGCTGTAAAGGCTATTTTTCCTGCTGTCTTATAGCGAGCATCTGTATTTGTGCCACTTCCATCGATGACATTTCCCGTTTCAAAATCAAAACCAATCACACCGCGTAAATCCGTTGTATCCTTAATGCTATTGTACGTCTTTTGGTAAGCTTTTTTATCCGTGGTGTCATTTGCTGTGAAAGTATTGATATTAGGATTTAGCCCCAGCTGATACTTCCATTCAAGATTCGAAAGACCAGAAGAGCGATCTTTCACAAAATAAGTTGTTACTGTGTGATTATTCCCTTGGCTGTCATAGACACGGTTTTGCGACATTACATCTGCTTTAATAATTTTATTTGAATGTGCTTTTTTCCCATCAACACCGGTAGCTAAGGCTCCTAAGACAGTATTAAAGTTATCATCATCTGTGCGTGAAATACCGTTTGCAGTATCTTCTGCATTTTGTGTTGCTTTGAGTGTAAAATCGCGAAAAGAGCCTTTTGTCGTTTCGACTTTCAAACGCCCATCGACAAATGTAGCAGTTGTCGTTAAATCACTAACTAGCGTTCCATCTTCTGCAACACTTGAAAAAACTGAATTACGCAACGTCGCCTGTACTAAGTTTGCAAGCTGCCCCATACTGGAGAATTCATTATTTGCAGAGACTGCATCCCTTGGAACAAGTTTGTATTCCTGTGTTACTGTATTTCCTAATCCATTAACAAGAGAGAGAGCTACAATACCAAAGCCGTCGCCATTAGAACCTCCATCTAAGCGTAAGCCCGCATACTCTCCATATTCCGTAGCGGGATTTGTAGATGAAAAGTCGTAAGTTTTAAGTCCTGTAACCTCATACCAATTCTTTGTATCATCTACCGAACGCGCGGCAAGACCAAGTGTTGGTGTCGCAATCACATTACCACTTGCATCGATTCTAGCCTGCGTGATTGCTGTGGCTGCTGAATCGTCAATTGTCATTCCTGTAAAACGGTCGAGCATCTCTGTATTATCTGCATTCATAACGAAGCGAATTTCCTCAACAAGACCTGTTCCATCGAGCGAGAGCTTACCGAATTTATCCAGTGATACTGCCATATTACTAGAAGATGCGTAGTTAGTAATAAGAGTGTCTTTCAGAGTCCGATCTACAAGCTCTTTGAGCTCTGTCATATTTGTAAATTCACCGGTTCCAAGTACTACTGTACCACCACCGGAGACATTTGCTGTAGAGCGTGCGTAGTCTGCTGCAGGCCCTGTTACGCGATAAAAACTTGCAAGCAAGCGACCGTTCTTATCAACAACTCCGATCTGCGAACGTAGGACATCTGTATGTAACTGTGTGGTCCCTGAAGTACCTCTCGATGAGGTTCCTTTTGTAAGATTTGAAACTGCTAGAGTTGTTGCTGTAAATGCCGCGGGTGCTGCCGCTGTAAATGTTAGTTGCCGTGCGCCTGTATTGATGCTAGCAATGGTGCGTTGTACTTGATTTGTCCCTTGGACAAGACTTACGGTATCTCCAACAGAGAATCCTTCTACCAAGTTTGTAGGGGCAGCTGAGAGTGTAAGAGTTGTTAAGCCAGCAGCCATCGTAGCAGCTGTGTCTGTGTAATTAACGCTTTCTCGATAGAAACCAGAACCGTAGTCGGTTCGAGAACCTGAAACACCAGTAAAAGCGGTACTCATTTTACCAAAGTTCTCTCCTCCAGAAAATACTTCCCATGCATTCGTAGTGCTCAGAGCGTCCGTTTGAACAGAAGAAGAGTCGATGTTTGCTGTGAGGTCAAATTTCGTTGTTGCTTTTGCATCTATCGACCCTGTTTGCAATTGAACGTTTGTCGCTGTGGTTTCCTGTACCAATGTTTCTGGATCTACATTAAAGCCTTGAACTTTATTTCCTGTTGCATCGACCAAATTCATATCGCCATCGAGCTGAAAAGCACCATTACGCGTCAGCATAAGCTCTTTTGTTCCACTGTTTTTAACAACAAAAAAATCATCGCCTTCAATCATAAAATCCATAGAGCGCGAAGTCTGTATTTTTGCGCCTTGTGTAAAAATTTTATCAATTGACGATATGTTAACACCCATACCAATCCCGGCATCATTGACTCCACCAAGAGTCCCACCGTCACCTTTCGTTGCATGTTTAATTATTTGGTAATAAACATCTTCAAAATTTACACGATCTCTCTTAAAGCCTGTTGTATTTACATTGGACAGATTGTTTCCAATCACTTCCATTTTTTTTGCCTGTGCCTTAAGACCAGATACTCCTGTAAAGAGCCCTCTGAAAGCCATTTATCTACTCCTTTATTGCTGTTGTTGCTGTGGTTGATCAGGCTCATTTACCTGTAAAATCTGGTCTAAAGTCGTAATTTGCCCATTGGCTAAAGTAATAATTGGCCCCGAAGAGGTATTGTTAATTGCTTTAACACGGCTCACAACTGTTGCAGAGCCTCCTTCTTGATAATTCGGATTCGAAATATGGATCTCTTTACCAAGAAGGCGTGTGGCATCCATAAATGCCGTTGTGGCGCTTGCTTGCTCAAAGCTTTTATTCAAATTAGACATCTGTTCTAGAGATGAAAACTGCGCCATCTGAGCAACCATTTGTTGGTTGTCCATTGGCTCTAATGGATCTTGATGTTGCATCTGAGTCAGCATAAGCTTAAGAAAATCGTCTTTACCCAAGGCTCCTTTTGGAGCTAGTGGATTCTCAGAAAGACTGTTGCTATTAATAATTGAATCTATACCCATGATAGTGCTCCTAAACTACGACATTTAATAATTGATCTGATTGAACCACAGTCTCTTCTGCGTTATTTTCATTGTTTTCCAGCTCTTCTTGGCCAAACTTCTTAAATGAGTTCAACCACTCCTTAGCCACTTTTTGATCTTCAATAGATGTGAAAGCATTACTCGTGCCATCTTCGCTGCCATCTTGATTTGAAACAGAAACCTCCACTGCTTCGAGGGAAAATCCTTTCTCGGAAAACCCCTCTTTCAATTCACTGCTGTGTGCTTGCAAGAGCCCTTTGACAGTCTGATTTTCTACAAGAAAATGCGCACTAGCACTCGATGCATCCATGTGTAGTTGAATGTTTACACTGCCAAGAAAGTGAGGATTAAGCCGGACATTTACATCTCCGACTCCATTGCGCACAGCCATTCGTAACTCAAAACGCATTTGATCCATCAGCTGCTGCTTTAAACGGTTAATCTCATTTTGATAGCGACCTGCCTGTGATTTTTGAAGAGCTTTTCCCTTTGTTTGTTCAGTAGCTTTCCCATCTTGCATGCTTGAGAGTACACCTCGATTTACCTCACTCACTTTAGCTCCATTAGAGCCAGCAGGAGTGCCTCTTATTTGGCTTAGAATGTTTTCTGAGAGTGTGCTAAGATTCGGAGCTTGTAGTGCTGATTCTGCGGAAAAATTTTGCAGGCGAGAAAAAATTTGCCTCGACTCTTTAGCTTCAATAAGCACGCTCTTCAAAGCGTTTAATCCCTTCTCTTTTACGAGAGCCTCTTCAGAGTTTGCACTAACAACTTCCGGACTTTTTCCCTCCGTACTCTTCTCTGTGATCTGCTTTTCTTGTATCGCCTCCCTTTGTGCAGTTTCCGCTTGACCACGTCCTCTTTGAGCATAAGAGCTCGCAATCGGCCGCTCGTCCCAACGAGGAAGAGACTCTTTGGGTTGCTGATCCTTGAGCCTTTGATCGGCACTTTTTTCCGCTTCAACCCGCTGCGTCTGGTCCGCCTGAAAGTGCGTTGCGAAATTTGCTCCCACATCATCTAGTAAATCAAATGCGTTCTTAGCTGGGTTTATCTTCTCTTTGAAGTGATCAAAGCGAGAAGTCAATTGAATTGCCGTACTCAAACTAGCACCTCCATGTGCAAGATATCTTTTCTTGCAAACTTCAGAGCAATTGCAATGCCAATTGCTTACTTGAATTTTATTTCGACCAGGCTAAAATCTGTGAAAGTACAACAGCCCAGGGGGTTAGCCTATGCTGTTGCGACTTCAAGACGTTTACCTGATCTTAAATGAAATCGAAAACTCTCTCAAAAGCTCTGCTTTTAATTGCATCCTAAACTTGAAAGAAACGCTTTACTTTCTCTATGGAGTTGACTATGGTCAAACGTTGATAATAGCTATTTAGTCGGAGGAAAAAGACTATGCCAGTAAATATTGCTATCAACGGTTTTGGACGCATTGGCCGCCTTGTATTTAGAAACGCAATGACCCGTAATGATGTTAATGTTGTAGCTATTAATGATTTGATTGATCCTGATCACCTCGCTTATCTCCTCAAGTATGATTCAACTCATGGACGATTCGACGGAACTATAGAGGTCGTAGACAACAATCTTGTCGTTAATGGAAAAAAAATTACAATCTGCTCTGAAAAAGATCCTGCCCGCCTACCTTGGAAAAGTCTAAACGTAGACTTCGTTGTCGAAGCAACAGGATTTTTTACAAACGCAGAAGAGTGTAAAAAGCACCTTACCGCCGGAGCTCGTCGTGTTGTTATCTCAGCCCCTGCAAAAGGAGATATCCCTACATTTGTTATGGGTGTTAACAATCAAAAATTCAATCCACAAACAGACACCATCGTCTCAAACGCCTCTTGCACAACAAACTGCCTCGCCCCCATCACAAAAGTTCTTCTCGATAACTTTGGTATCGAAGAGGGTTTAATGACAACAGTACACGCTGTTACCTCTTCTCAACCCTCTGTCGACGGACCTTCTAAAAAAGATTGGAGAGGCGGCCGCAGTGGTTACCAAAATATTATTCCATCTTCAACAGGAGCTGCCAAAGCTGTTGCCCTCTGTCTTCCAGAAGTCAAAGGAAAGCTAACCGGTATGGCTCTTCGTGTTCCTGTCGCCGACGTTTCTGTCGTCGATCTGACAGTACGCCTCACGCGTGCTACAAACTTCGAAAATCTGTGTGAGAAGATGAAAGAAGCTGCTAATGGCCCCATGAAAGGTATCCTTGCCTTCTCTGACGAGCCTGTTGTTTCAACAGACTTCATAAGCTCCACCTTTTCATCCGTTTTCGATAAAGGCGCCAGCATCGGGTTAAATGATACCTTCTTTAAACTCGTTGCCTGGTACGATAATGAAATGGGCTACTCTTGCCGCGTTGTCGATTTGCTTGAGTATATGGCCTCCGTTGAGTCCTCTAAAGTTAATGAGCCTCAACCAGTAGGATAACCCACCCCTTGGGTATAGGGTTGTATCTATTAATCTGTTTCCTTATACTGGCTGCCTATCTCATGCATTCGCAGCCAGTACAAATGTGCTAATTGCAAAAACTAAATTATTTTTAACATTGGAATGGACAACACGTGAATTTTACACGAGAACCCATCATTGAGACAATAGTAACTCCAAAAGAGGGATGCAAGCTCGTCGTCCGCAACAGTAAATCTGCTGGACAAGAAGAGTATTTCGTCGACGCATTGGAAGTTGTTTCATTTGGCCACTCTTTTTTCTTCCGCTCATTAGAACGTCCTAAGTC
>JBDQID010000007.1:0-16011 GCA_040264515.1 Chlamydiales bacterium | reverse complement strand
TGATTCAAAAAACACCTATCATGTTTAAAAATAAGATATTGAGTGTAAGGGCCTATTTTTTTATAATATCTATCTGGTATCTGGCAGATTGCGCTAGCAACTTGAATTCAGCTACCGTGGTCTAAAAACTATTTCTATAAACCAGTAGACAGGGCGGAATTAAGATTCGAACTGACGTTATATTAGGTTGATGCGACCGCGCTATAAGCAGTGAGCCATTACTCTAAGGGTTAATAAAACTCGAAAATTCAAGGTTGACAGAGTATTAGCTAGAAAACGAATGGATCACAGCTGTAGCAGGGGAGAGCGGATACGGCCAAATCAGTACCCTCAAAGCAAGCTTTGTGGCGCTCCACCAATTGCTGATACTCTTATCAGCATCGAGCACGCAGCCTCTACCTGCGAAATATCCCAAAGGACTTGCAGATAAGCTTGTAAGGATGATGCGTGCAAAGAGCTCTTTGATTTTATCGAAAAGAGTGACCTTGATCGAAGAGATCGCACACTGCCCACCGTCTGGATACACTTCAATAAGATTTTCTTTTTTAAAGTCTGCCTTAGCTCCAAGAAAGGTTTTAATAAACAGCTCGGTCTCAATTTGCGCATGTGTACAATTCGCCTCCACCATGTGATACGACTGACGATCCTGAACCGACTCAATAAGCTCTAAATACGCACGCGCTTTATCTTCTTTGCTTAAAAACTGTGGAGCTTTACTCTCTTTTTTGCTAATAGACTCTTTGTGTAAGAGAAGATGCTCTTTGATCTCTTTAAGCTTTTGCTTATCACGAGCGGCAAACGCATCATAGAGATCACTCTTTGAAAAGCGAGGGGACTCACAGCTCAAAAGAACGGAATACAAACTTAAATTCTCTAAATTATCATCAACGAGCTTATACTGCTTGGTAACCCCCTTATTATAGCCACCCAAAATACGGGTTACATTGCTGTCATTAGATTGATAAATTCCCTTAGCAGTAACAAGTGGCTGTTTGGCAACTTCTGAATACTTCTCCGGGTAGAATCCTAGCGTATGCAGCTTTGCTTTATCGCGTCCTTCTTTCGATGGAATAATGACCTGGGTCATACTGTGCCCCGATGCAGAAAATTGCAGTGCTGACGGCAATTTATAGCTGCGTGGACAGACATTCATAAGTTGAATGACACATTTATCATCAGAAATAACTTCCTTTAAAGGCTCGATTTTATCGAAATTTTTTCGGCCTCCAATAACTAAACCTCTTTCGGTGAGTCTGTAATTAAGCAGTTTGTGCTTTTTATCCAAGTCCACAAGCTCCATGATCTCATCACATGAGCGAAGCACAAAGTGGTCGCGATTCTCTGGATCTTGTACCGGTATTTGAAAATTTGAGCCCTCTGTTGTATTGAGATCAAGCTTGGGTAAATACGGAATAAGAAAGTGCCAGTAGTTTGCATGCGCCATCTGAAAGAATTTGTGATTCTGATGCAAAAATTTTTTAGGAATGCCACACGCTGCTAATCGCTCCACCGTATCGAGGTTTTTCAAAGCTTGGTAGCTTTGTAAACTTGTTAATTTTTGGAGATGCTCAGCGCTTAGCTCGCTTTTTGAAAGCTGAAAAAATGCAATCGCCGCCCGCTCTAATTTTGCAGCTACTCTCTTCAATGGACGCTTTGTACGAATCCGATTCAAAAATTGCACGTTTTTTTCGGATAAAAGAGAAGCTGTAGAGCTCTTAAGATCCTCTGTATCTCCTTTTTTCTCGATTGCATCGATGAAAAGCTTTGTAAGAGCTTCAGCCTCTTTGCTTTCTGTACGGAGCGCAAAAAAAGTAAAAATAAATTGAATTGGATTGATATTCAACATGATAGGGACCAAATTTTGAGAGATCTTGAAATTTTCTTTATATACCCTTAACTTAATAGAACTAAAGTGGTAGTAGGAAACGATAAAATTAACATAAATAATATAATTATACAATAATTTAAGAGGTTATAAAATGGCTACAAATGTATCAAGCTCACAACCGCAACCATCCTTTAATATGGGTAATATAAATGCGCATTTAAAAAAGGCAGAAAAAACGACAATAATGAGTAAAGGTTTTTTCGGCTTTGGTAAAAAAGAAGTTGCAGCTATCGAGATTAGCGGTGGAAATATCGCTTTATCAGACGTTGTAGCCGCTGTAGTTAAGGCTGTAAAGAAGGATGCAAACAGTGCGTCAAGCAGTCAACTTACAGAATTTTCTCAGTCTATAGTTGATTTAGCAGCAACAGAGAAAGAAGTTAACAAAATAACTCAGCTCATAGCTGATAAAGCAATGAATTTAAAAAAAATCCCTGCTGCTGCCAGTCATGCACTTTCAGCTGAGAAGAATTTAAACGCCATTACAGATAGAATTAAGGAGATGACAGGTGAAGAGATACAGTCTGGAAGAGTTAGAATATCTGTGGAGGTTGATGCTAAAGGGAGTTTAGAAGAGAAAACATTCTCCCTCTCAGATCTTTGTAAAGTCGTCAGGCTAAATAGAACAGAGCTCTCAAGCAAGACAGTTGACTCTTTTATAAGAGCAGTTGGTGCTAAACAATCTACACCGTCTAAGGTAGCTGCACAATGGAAAAAGTTTACTGGTTCAACTTCGGAATATGAAAAATTATTAGCTGTCCATATAGAGCAAAAGGAAAAAGAAGAAATTCAAAGTAGCGCCTCAAAGCCTATTATACAGCCTAAGAGCGCTCCTTCTACAGAAGGGTACACAGCTGTATCGACAAGTGAAGAGGATGCAGACGTCGGGGGTTCAGATAGCACAGCTATTGGGAGCGGTGATGAAGATGAGATAGATGGAGATACAGGCGTCGGTGGTTCAGATAGCACAGCTACTAAGAGCGGTGATGAAGATCTTTTAGGTTTGGCAGATTGGGTGGAGGAGTGTAATAAAAAAGCTGCTCAGAGTACTGATACAATTGATTTAGAGTTTGGTCCGTATCAATCAGAAGAAGATAGCCCTTCTTTTGAAGATTCTTCGAGCGTAGGCGAGTTTAATGTAGATAGTGAGAATGTTACCGTAACGTCTAGTAGCGGTAAAGTTGTTATAGCACCGGACTTTTTGGATGAAGTATTCGGCTCTTCTAGCTCGTATGTTGAGCAGCAGAAGCCTATCCAAAAGCGTGAAGAGCTTGTAAGCTTTTCTGATATAGGGGAGCTTGGTAGTGAGAGTTGGGCTCAAGCATTTGATGTGATATTTCGATCTAGTATTAAAAAAGGGAATTCCTCAAAAAGCCAGCTGGATACTCAAAATAAAGTATATACTCGATCATCTGAGGTAGTAAATGCTTTTGCAGCGTACGAGGCCGCTAAGGAAGAGAAAGCTGCTGCTAAGAAGAAGCAAATCGCTCGTAAAGAATTTAATAAGAGAATAACAGGTTTTGAGGTGACATTTGGTAAGCTTCTTGAGAAAAAAGCTACGAAAAAAAGAGTTCGTGCTACTTTTAGACGTGTTATGAAGAGCGTATGTAAGTCTAGATGTCCTGAGTTAATCTCTGTTGTTAATCAGATCATAAAAAAGAAAAATCTTGAGAAAGCTATAGTAAATACAGATGAAGCTATATCAGAAGCATTACAGAGCATGGTAGCTAAGCAGTGGGAGTTAGCAACTTTAAAGAATCGAGCTAAAAAGCTAGAGGGAACAGATAAGCATGCTGCTGCTCTTGAGGATTGTGAAAGAAGCAAAGAGGAGGTTTCTTTAGCGCGTTTAGTCTTGAAAAAGCGTCAAGAGGAATTAACGGATTTTAAAAAACAAAAGCTTAAAGCAGAAGCAGCAATTGTAGAGGCTAAAGAAGCAAAAAAAACTGCAAAGTCTAGAAGACTCGAAAAACTTCGCAAGGCTGTAGAATCTGCAAAAGCTCAAACAATGGTAAGAAGCATTGTAAATACGCTCATAGATAATGTTACAAATGACGAATTTAGGCGGATTCATCATATTGATGAGGTAGCTAAGAGGATAGCAGTTAGTCGGAAGCTTTCCTATGGAACTTTCGCAAGTAATTAGTATAACATAGAATGTATTCTTTTAAAAAAAAGCGCCGTATTTAATACGGCGCTTTTTTTATTTGCACTTATTTTCCTTACTGAAAGCTAAGATTCGCGATCAGGCAGGCTGAAGAGATCACGGAATGATTGTAGGGTGGTGTCGCGTCCCATAGCGGCGATGGCATCGGTGAGGGGGATCTCTTTGGGGCAGACACGCACGCAGTTTTGGGCGTTGCCGCAGTCAGCGATGCCGCCCTCTTCCATCAGAGCGTGTAGGCGGGTCTCTTTTTCCATCTTTCCTGTGGGGTGCGCGTTGAAGAGACGTGCTTGTGCGATGGGAGCGGGACCTATAAAGGAAGACTTCTCGTTTACTTGTGGACACGACTCGCTGCAGCAGCCGCATGTCATACAGGTGGAGAGGTGATACATGACCTCTTGCTTTTTGGGACTGATTTTTGGGCCCTCTCCTCTTTCAAAAGCGCCGTCGTTTTCTACCCAGGCGTGCACGCGCTTTAGATTTTCAAACATCTGATTCCTATCAACCATGAGGTCGCGGACGAGCGGGAACTTCTTGAATGGAGCGAGGGTGATTGTTCGGCTTTTTGTTTTGTTTAAAATAGGTTCTATCAACGCTGTACACGCTTGACGTGGCACGCCGTTTACAAGCATGGAGCATGAGCCGCACACCTCTTCTAAACAGCCGTCTTCCCAGACGACAGGCTCGACTTTCTCGCCTTTTTTATTCACTGGATTTTTGCGGATTTCCATTAGAGAAGAGATCACGTTGGCGCTGGGAGTGAGCTCGAGCTCGAACTCTTGCCAGTACTGCTTGCCCGGATGCCCGCGGTAAATTTTCACTGTGTATGTGCTCATATCTCTTCCCTCGGTTGGTGGCACTTAAGCCCTTCTTTGGATCTTAAATGAAATCTGAAAATCACTCAAACAGACTCCATACTACATTTGAAACTAGATGGGTAGCGCAATATTTGTCGGAACGTTGTCTAGCTTCGGTTTTACTTTTTTTGCTTGTGTGTAGTCGCGCATGATCGGTTGTAGGTGGCGCATATCTATTTTTTCGTATGAGATTTTGGGCTCATCGGGAGTGTATTGTGCGATTGTCGTCTTTAGCCATTCAGCGTCGTTACGCTCGGGGAATTCTGGCTTGAAGTGTGCGCCACGGAATTCGTTGCGTTGCAGGGCGCCTTTGGTGATTACGAGCGCAAGCTCTAGCATCGATTGGAACTGGTGTGCAAAAACATATGTCTGGTTGGCAAATCGACTGTGGTCATCGAGCGTGATATTTTTATACCGCTCGCGGATTTGCTTGAGCTTTTCTAGCGTGGTGGCAAGATCTTTGTTGTTGCGCTTGACGGTGACGTTTTGAATCATCAGATCGGCAACTTCATCGTGGAGCTTGTGTACATTCTCATCACCTCTGCGCTTGATGAGCTCTTTTTTGAAATTCTCCTCGACTTGCAAGCTCTCTTCGAAAACAGAGTCCGGCAGATCGCGGTAGCTACTCTTCAGCGAGTCTAAATAGTTTGGAACTTCGACCCCGCAAACAAGGCCACCATAAATACAAGAGAGCAGTGAGTTAGCTCCTAGCCTGTTTGCTCCATGGTACTGGTAATCAGACTCACCACAGTTAAAGCAGCCTTGAAGGTTTGTCATTTGGCGATAACGCGACTCTCTATCTGGATCACCGCTTGCTGGCCAATCTACCCACGCACCACCCATGGAGTAGTGAACGGCTGGGAAGATTTTCATCGGCACTTCTCTTGGGTCCTCACCTGTAAATTTGGCGTAGATTTCGAGTACGGAGTGTAATTTTTTCTTCTTTTCATCGGATAGATGTGTGATGTCGAGATGTACCTGGTTCTCTCCATCTATACCAAGGCCCTTTTCGCACACGCGCAAAACTTCGCGCGCTCCGATGTCACGTGGAACAAGGTTGCCGAATGCGGGATACATCTCTTCTAGAAAATACCACGGCTCACCGGTTTTTCCACACGGAATCATCTCTCCGCTTGGAGCTTCGATACTCTTTGAGCTGTCACCGACAACCCAGACGCGTCCGCCTTCACCCCGGACGGATTCCGAAATCAGACGCAATTTATCGGGTCCTGGAATGGCTGATGGATGGATTTGAATGAATTCACCATTGGCATACTTCATGCCTTGCATGTAGAGTCTACCGTTGGCAGCACCGGTACAAAAAGTGGAGTTCGTTGATTTTTTAAAGATGAGACCAGGACCACCGGTGGCAACTACTACGGCATCGGCTTTGAGAACGTCTAACTTGAGGTTAAAGAGGTCGTGGATGACAACACCGCGGGCAACGCCGTCGTTGTCCATAACGAGGCGTAAGAATTCGTGATGCTCGAGTTTTTCCACCATCCCTTTAACTTCATAGCGGCGTACTTGTTCATCGAGTGCGTAGAGCAGCTGCTGGCCAGTGGATGCGCCGCAAAACGCTGTACGGTTATACAAGGTGCCTCCGAACCTACGAAAATCAAGCGAGCCTTCCATTGTTCTATTGAAGGTGCAGCCGAAGCGGTCCATCATGCGAATAATGCCTGGTGCTGCAAGGCACATCTCTAGTATTGGAGGCTGGTTGGCAAGAAAGTCACCGCCCTTGATAGTGTCATAGGCGTGAATGAGAGGAGAGTCATCCTCTCCTTTGAGGTTCATTGCAGCATTGATGCCGCCTTGTGCGCAAACGGAGTGAGATCGTTTGACTTTGGTAACGGATACGAGTTTAACGGAGCAGCCCTTTTCGGCTAGTTTCATGGTCGCTGCAAGACCTGCAAGACCGCCTCCGATGACAATGACCTCTTTCATAACAGTTATATTCCAGTGATAGTTAAAATCTTAGTGTGATCCAATACGTTCCCCATATAGCACTCAGACCCATAAAAGTAAGAAGTCCCATTAGCCCCAACGTCATTTTTTTTGCGAGCTGTTGTGAGCGAGGATTGAGCGTAATGCCCCAAGTTATAAGGAATGTCCAGAGTCCATTAAAGCCGTGGAAAGTGGCGGAGATCACGAAAATGGAGTAAAGAATGAGCATCGCAGGCTCTTTGAAAGTATCGCGCACAACCAATAGTGTCGCAGTTCCAAAATTATTGCTCACAGCGATGACTTCGGTCTCGGAGATTGGATTTGCCTTTAGCGTCTCGACCCACTCTTTAAAGCGTTGATACTTTTGCTCATTGAGGAGTGTCGTTGCCTCATGGCTGTCATACCTCACCTCTTTTGGCAGGTGGAAGAAGTTATCAAGGCTCAGTTCTTCTGGTAGATTCCCGAGCTGCCCATTGAAGGATTCTTCCATTGATGCGATCTTTTTTGTGTCGTAGATATCAACGTAGAGCCGATTGGCAACGGTATAGAGTCCTTTGTCAAAAGAGAGCGGGACCATATAGTGCGACTGCGTGCCACTGCCAGTGGAGACGGGGTAGTTTTGCCACCGCATCTGGTAGACGTGTAGCGCTATGCCAACAAGAAGAATCCAGGAGGTGATGCGTTGGAAAGTGTAGGCGCGATTTCTTGGATACATTCCAAGTGCAGCTTTCTCACCTTGCGAGCCCCAGCTATTCGGCTCGGATGTCATCAAGTACTTAACACCCCACACCGCATGCACTAAAATAGGCATTCCTAGAAGAAACACTTCAATGGCGGGAAGATATGGTAAGTTGTGAATACCGTTGACCATGTGTACAAAGCCTGCACCATCGTCGCCAAAAAATAGCGCCGCTTGAGAGTTCGTAAGTAGGTGTTCTAACAAAAACAGAACAAGAAACAGTCCCGTCAAGGAGTGCAGTCGTCGCCAGAAGAAGGCAGAAGAGCTCTTTTCCATAAAATTCCCATCATTAATCCTTGCGGCTACTCTAGCAGCCCTCCTACCGTTTTGACAAGAAAAATGAAAAAAAATTACTGTCATAGGCTCTTTGCTTACCTAATAGGGAAGTAAAGAGTCTTAGAGAAAAGGTTTTTTCATGTCTATAATTGTTGAAGATCAAATTTGTGCAGCTGATAACTTTATTTAGACAACGGCAGTGGTAGTTTCTCTCTTTAGCCCAGCACTTTAGTGCTTAGCATTCCCCACATCTTTTCTCTAATTATCGTTTATAACGTGAGTTTCGTATTTATATCATTGAGAATCAATACAGAAGGTAAGTGGTTATGGGGAAACGGCCTTTCAATGAGAGTGCGGGCGACGGAGCGCCCCATTCGCATCAACCTAACATAGAATTCTGATATTTAGTGCTATGTGCAGATAGAACTACTATTAACATCGTTCGACTCTTAATTCGATCCTGGTTAATGGTTTATAGAAATAGTTTTTAGACCACGGTAGTGGTCGTTTCTCTCTTTAGCCCAGCACTTTAGTGATGGGACGGGATGATAAGAATAGTGTACCGCGGCAGCGGCACTTCTCTGCTTTTTTAACTTTGAGATCCTGAGAGATGCCACTACTGTACGATTAATGACAAGGGTAACACTTTTGTATACTGACATCGGTAAATAATACACTGACATAGATTTTTTTCTATCTTTCCCAGTGCTAAAGTGCTGGGCTAAAGAGAGAAACGACCACTAGCGTGGTCTTAAGTAAACTCATCGTCTGTCTGAATTCGAGGCCGAGCTGTTGTAGGCACAAAAAAAGTACCAAACTTCAGCCCCAGCACTAAAGCGCTAGGCTAAATTAAGAGTCGAGCTCACGTTAAGCTAACATCGAATTGAATGTTGATCTATTTGTATTAAAAGGGTTATCTCTATGTTTTTTATCCTCTATTCCGTATCTCACAGCAGCAGCTGTAAAAACAAGAGGCAAAAACGCTCTAATCTTTAATCTCAATAAACCAGTAAAGGCTCACCTTTAACTCTTTAGAGCCTCAAACTGTTAAGTAAAATGACATCTATCCGATACCCATGAGTATTATTATGTAATTTTACAGCGAATAAGGATGACTATTTTTTTAAGACTATTTTACTCCATTCTCTTTCTTTCCTATAGCTTAACAGCAGCAGAGAGGCTTCCCGTTGGGGAAATATATTTCAGCAAAGGCGAAGTAAAAGTCTTAACTAACAATGGCAAAACACACTCTGTTAATGGCTCCACTCTCTTATTCCTTGGAGATCGCATCAAAACTGGGGAAAAAAGCAGAGTTTTTTTCCAATTTCTAGATGGAACACGAATTTCCCTTTCAAGTAATGCTGACTATCGAATACGCGCCTATTCTAATAATCGACACACAGGAATGAATAGCCATAGCACAATTTTAAATGGAGCTTTCCAATTTCTTGTTGGAGAAATTGCCAAAATCGCGCCTCAAAATTTCAAAATACAAACACCAACAGCTGTGATAGGCGTTCGGGGATCCGGAGGACATGCCTGGGTAAGCAATGGCACCAGAGGCTCTCCTGCCCAACTTAAAATAGCTCCTATCAAAGGACACAAACTGTTTATAACAACAGTTTCAGGTCTAACAACTCTCTTAGATGACCCATCCGTTGGTGCCTCAATAAATGCATCCGGTGAAATATCCTCCTTTAAAGTCCAAAACTCTCTTTTTTTACATCCTACACCTCCAGAAACTCTCAATATATCCTTCCCTCAAAATCAAACAACACAGAACTCTCCAACCGATCTACAAAATTATATATTCCCTTATGTGACTACAGGGGAAAATACAGCCTACCCGTTCACGCTCATTTTCCCCTTCGATATCCCAAGGGGAACAAGAGCCTCAGCCAAGAAAAAACGTAAAAAACGCCCCGCACAAGAAGCTCTGACGAATGAGTTAGAATCCAATATGAGATCTCTCGACTCCATAGGTACAAAAGAACAAAGTCAACAACAAGAAACTCTAAGGCTTTGGCCTACTATTTTAGGGCTCTTCGATAAAGCTAAATATTTAATAGGCGGCGGTTTTTCAAAAAAATAACCCTCTAAAAACCATAAGCTTAACCTTTTCTTCTCTTTAAAGAGCGACTTTTTTTTTCATTGAACATTTTCTTTTATTGTATTCTTCTCTATACAAGGGAAAGAGCAGATTGACACATTGAGCTCTTAATAGAAGAGAAAAGCTCGACTACCAACAGGTTAAGGCGGCAATGAATTTAGATTTTCTCAAAGATATCGGTAAACAACTCCTTGAAATCTGGCGCGAGATTAAGATTTACCAAAAATTTACGGTAATTCTCGTTGTGCTCTTTTTGATAGGGATGCTGAGCTTCCTTGTCTATAACGCTGCCTCGAACCGATTCACTCCCCTTTTTCCATCAAATCGGCTCATGATTTCCGACGCTGCAGAAATCAAAGAATACCTCGATGGCTCACGTATTCCCTATCAGATAAAAGGGGATACTACAATTCTTGTCCCCCAACAACAAGTTCACCGTATTCGCATGGACTTAGCAACCGTTGGCCTCCCTAAGCTACATTCTGGAAAAGGTTTTGAACTCTTTGACTCCAATACATGGATTAAAGGAGAAAAAGAACTACAAGTACTAGAAATGCGTGCCCTCAAAGGAGAACTCGAGCGCGATATCAACGAATTCCAAAATATCAAAGGATCCAGCGTCATTCTTGACATCGCGCCTCCACGTCCCTTTGGCGGTGCAATGTACAAAACAAAAGCGTCTATCATCCTAACCTTGATGCCAGGAGCACGCCTCAGCCAAACTCAACTGCGCTCCATTACCTTTCATATTGCCGGTGCTGTCCGGGGCCTTCTTCCCAACATGATTGCCATTTCCGATACCACGGGAAAGCTCTACCAAGCGATCGATCCTGAAGGCGATATGGATATGGTACGCAGCACTGAGGTGTCTCACGAGGAAAGAATCAAAGCTAAAGTAGATGGAATGCTCTCCATCGTTGTCGGAGCAGAAAATTACTATTCCACTGTTCAAGTCTCAATCTCTCGACAAAAAACACAGCAAGAAAGAAGAGTCTATACAGGCATCGTTAACGGTACAGCTCTTGGAGATCCCGTTATCTCTAGTATTACAGAGTCTGGACTTCAAATGTCAGAGCTAGAACGTGCTGAAACTGGAACACCAGGAACCAGCAACGAAGCTATTGCTGGGGCAATTCCAGGAGCTGGACAAGAAATTCTCAACCGTAGTGAAAACCGCAATCAACAGTACCGCCAAATGGCAGTGCCCGTTGATCACCTAAAGACTCAGTCACAACCCGGAAAAGTTGATAGCATCTCCATTGGTGTCCTCATCGATAAAACAATCACAATCGATAGCAATGCAGACCTCCCTGACGAAATCATCTCCGCCGGTAAAAGAGAGTCCGAAGAAATCCGCCTAGAAATCGAAAGCCAGTTAAAAAAGATCACCGAAGGGTACGGAGTTAGAAGCAAACCCGCAGTGGATTTTGTAGAATTCGATAAAACACGCATAAACAAAGAAGCCACACAACAATCATGGGATACCGTTATGGCAACTGCATCCCAGGTAGGAACCGCACTATTTGTCATCCTTACCGTTATTGGCATGTTTTGGACCTTTAACAGGTTCTGGAAACGTCAAATGAAGCAACCTCCATCGTTAGAAGAGAGCGAAGAAGAAGAAATAGAGTACAACAAGGAAGCTTCTGTTGTTGAACTAGAAGCTATGGTAGAAGCCGTGAAAATGCAACTTCAAAGCGATCCGATTCCCGTTGTAGAATCATTGCGCGACTGGTTGTCAGAAGATGATGATTTACCCCTATCATGACAGAGGACCTAAAGATGGAAGACCCTAAGATCGGGGATGTTTTTAACAAGCTCACCAACCCTCAAAAAGGGGCTCTTCTCCTTATTGCCCTAGGACAAAAGTGGGCAACAGAAATCATGCGTCTGATGAAAGAAAATGAGGTGAAAAAAATCTCATTTTGGATCAATAAAATGAGCTACGTTCCACAAGAACTCACAGAAATGGTTATTCGAGAATTCTATACAAAACTCTCAAAGAAAACCTCTCTTGGAACAACCGGCGGCATGGACTACCTCCTAAACGTCCTCTCCGGTATGATGGGAGAATCCAAAGCATCAGAACTCGTTGGCGACCTTGTTGCCGACGAAGAGTACGAAATTTTCCGTATCTTGAAAAAGGTCGATCCTAAACAGCTAGCCTCCTACCTACAACAAGAGAACCCTCAAACCGTCGCCTTAATGCTCTCTTATATCGAACCTGCCCGTGCTGCAAGTATCATAAGCTCCCTACCAGAAGAGATGCAAACCGACGTTATCATGAAGATCGCAAAAATGCGCGAAACAGATCCAGAAGTTGTCTCTCGTATCGAAAAAGTCCTCGCCGAAAACCTTTGGGACCTCGCTCTCGAGGCCGATATCCAAAAAGTTGGTGGACGCAAAATGGTTGCCGATATCCTCAATACCATCGGCAGAGGAATGGAAAAGCAAATTCTCGAACAAATTACAGAACTCGACTTCGATCTGGCAACAGAGATCAAAGAACTCATGTTCGTTTTCGACGATATTGTTCTTCTCGACGACAAATCTCTGCAGAAAGTACTAAAAGAAGTCGAACAAGACGACCTAATCATCGCTCTCAAAGGCGCCCACGAAGAAGTCAAAGACAAAGTCTTCCGCAATATTTCCAAGCGTCAAGTAGAAATGATTTCCGACGAACTTGCCTTTATGGGAGCTGTCAAAGCGTCTGTTGTTCAAGGATCACAACAAAAAATTGTCAATATCATCCGTAGACTGGATGAAGATGGTCAAATCTTAATCCAAGGTAAAGGTGGCGGTGGTGATGAAATCTTTACCTAGACGCATCATTCGCGGCGCTGAAGTCGAGGGCGTAAGCTTCTGTAGCTCGAAAGGGCAGGCTGCAAGCAGTGGCAAAACAATCGAAGAGAAGGAAGAAGATAGCCTTCAAGCCTTAGAACTTTTCTGGGAAAAAAAAGGCTTTGCCGCAGGACAAGAAGCCGGCTTTAAAGAAGGTATAGAAGAAGGGAAAAAAGAGGGTGAAAATAAAGGACAAAAAGCAGGATATGACGAAGGGTTTAAAGCCGGAGAACAAGCTGGCGAAGAATCTGCTCTTAAAAATATCGATAAACAAGCCGAAGAAGAACTCCATGCTACTATAGATCTTCTGAAAGGCGCTGCTGGAAATCTAGAAAACGAACGCAATAACATGCTAAAAGAGGCCAAACAAGAACTCTTAAACCTCTCGATCGCTATTTGTGAAAAATTCTTAAGAAGAGAACTCAAAGATAAGAAGTCTATGACAAAGCTCATCGAAGATCTCCTCGTACGCATGAAATCTATCACCCACGATCAAATCACACACATTTTCCTCTCCCCTGACGACTTTCATCTACTAGAAAAACAGTTTTCAAAAATACAATACGACAAAAGCGATATCAAAAAACTAGACTTTGCCTCCGATCCCGCGATAGAACAAGGAGAATGTCGCATTGAAACGGCCCTAGGGCTTATTAATTTCGATATTCCCCGACTGCTCGATAACCTCTTAGAAGATCTCACCGACAAATAACAGACAGCTTAATAAAGGATAGAGATGCTGAGCTTTGAAGAAGAAATCAAAATGGTCAAGGCCTCTCCTGGTATGCGCATTAGTGGCCGTGTCACCCACGTCATTGGACTCCTAATTGAATCCATTGGCCCATCTGTTTCTATGGGAGAGATGTGCTATACCTACAATAAATTCGGCGATATGATGCCGTGTGAAGTTGTTGGCTTTAAAGAAGACAAAGTCCTTCTTATGGCTCTTGGAGAAATGGATCATATCGCACCCGGCTCAGAAGTCCATCCGACAGGAAAAGTACACAAAGTCCCTGTCAGCAGCTCTATGTGCGGAAGAATCTTAGATGCTCTTGGCAATCCAATCGATGGCAAAGGACCCATCATACCAGAGACCTATTATCCAGCAACATCACCTCCACCAGAGGCACTAAGTAGAGAACGCATCAACAACATCCTCTCCACGGGTATTAAAGCGATCGACTCAACCTGCACAATGGGTCAAGGCCAACGGATCGGAATTTTTTCCGGCTCTGGAGTTGGTAAATCAATGTTGCTTGGTATGATCTCTCAAATGTCAGAAGCCGATATCAACGTTATTGCACTCATTGGAGAACGGGGACGTGAAGTCAGAGAATTCATCGACAAGAATTTAGGACCAAAAGGACTTGCACGCTCTGTTGTTATTGTTGTCACATCGGATAAAGCTGCTCTCTTGCGTACAAAGGGCGCTAATATAGCCACTGCAATTGCCGAATACTTCAGAGACCTTGGGAAAAACGTTGTCTTAATGATGGACTCTGTTACACGTTACGCCATGGCTTTAAGAGAAATCGGTCTTGCCGTAGGAGAGCCTCCAACAACACGCGGCTATACACCCTCTGTATTCGCCTATCTGCCCAAGCTCCTTGAAAGAGCTGGCACCTCTGATAAAGGCTCCATAACGGGTATTTATACCGTTCTGGTTGAATCCGATGATATGAACGACCCTGTTGCAGATACCGTACGCTCCATTATCGATGGGCACATCGTGCTCTCACGAAAACTCGCCTCTGCCAACCACTTCCCTGCCATCGATGTGCTAGGCAGCCTCTCACGAGTAATGAGTGATATTGCCAATACAGAGCAGTTTCAAAGAGCTGGAAAATTACGCGATCTTCTGCAAGTTTATAAAGATGCTGAAGATCTCATTAATATCGGTGCCTATTCAAAAGGCTCTAATCCAAAAATTGACAAAGCTATCACTCTAATCGAAGAGATACGCTCATTTTTAAAGCAAGGACACCAAGAGGCATTTGAGTTTAACGAGACGCAAGAGTTGTTAAGTAAAATTATTAGCTCATGAAAAAATTCCGATTCAACATGACAGCCTTACTCCGCTTGCGCAAGCAGAAAGAACAAGCTGCACAAAAAGAAGCGATGCTCGCACATCAGCAACTTAATAAAGTAAAAGAGGCTCTAAATCTTCTTCAAACAGAGTGCGATTTTTTAGCCGATGAGCTACGAAAGAAACAAAAAACCACTCGATCTATCCACGACTTCCGCAACTATTATCTTTACCTACAAGAACTTAGGCGAAAAATAGAAACGCAACAAGATGAAGTATTAAAAGCTCAAAACCAACTTGAAATAAAAAGAGAAAAAGTCGCTGAAGCAATGCAAAACAAAAAAATTCTTGAAAACATTAAAGATAAGCAGTATGCAGAGTGGCAGGAACAATTTGAAAAACTCGAGGCTAAACTCATCGATGAATTGGCCACCATCAAGTTTATTCGAAGCAAAGAAGGATTACGCTCATGATTAACCCTAAATTCATTGCAGCTTTCACTACTCTCTTTATCCTACTCCTGGTAGGCGGCTTAATGTATTTTGGTGGCAGAATCAAAAAAGGCGAGAAAGGTGAAGAATACATTCTTATCCAAGTAAAAGAAGAAGCCGAAGTCGATGAAGGTCCCAAACGTACTGCTATTGACGACCTCAATGAACTAGCAGAAAAAGTCGCAGCAAATATGCGCTCAGAAATACGCCTTAACTTAAATATGATGGCACAGCTCCGCGCCTATCAAGAGATGCTAAATCAAGTCCAAGGGTACGCCAATAAAGTAGAGCGCAATATCGATATCATCAAAGAAATCACCCAAAATGAATTTCAAGAAGATGTCTCACTACAAGCGTCCCTCTTTACTGGAAAACGCCCCAATACCGTTGCAAGCCATCTAGAAGAATTCCGAGCAAGCCGCGTCGGTGCGATCCTTGCCAAAATGAAAGAGAAAGAAGCAGGTGCCGTACTCGATGTATGGGCAAAGCAAAAAGATCCACGAGTCAGCGTCTTCTACAGACAAGTCATGGCAGCCTACCTCAATAACAAAAGACGAGACGAGCACCCAGAACTTTTCAATAAACTCAATGAAACTGAAGAGCCTGTTACCCAAACAGAAGAGAGCACAGAGCAAGAAGCTCAAGAAGCTTAAGTCAGTTCGACTCTTAATTCCACCC
>JBDQID010000006.1:0-16345 GCA_040264515.1 Chlamydiales bacterium | reverse complement strand
GTTCCGAGGAGACGATCCGGCCGAGTGGTATAATCAACAAACGCCACTTCTAATTACCTTTAACAACTACGCTCTAGAAGGCTCTGACTTAGAAAACGTCTATGCTGCCTATGATCCAGAAAAAGGTAACATCCTCTCCTTTGCCGTTAACAGCTCATATGCAAAAGCTGAAAAAACCTCCGGTTCACCACGTGAAGATTTACACGCCTGGACAGCTCAATTCTGTCAGGAAAAAATCACAGGCACCGACAAGGCAGAGCAATCTAATGGAGACGGATGGCGCATGGCTGTTATCCTCAACGGTCAAGTCATCAGTGCTCCAACCCTTAACCAACCTCTTAAAACCGGCGGGATGATCTACGGAAAGTTCTCTCAAAGAGAGGTTAATAAGCTCGTAGCGGACCTCAAGGCAGGTTCTCTAAGTTTTACTCCGAAAATCCTATCAGAGAAAAACATTAGCCCAGATCTGGGAGCTGAAGAGCGCACCCAAGGTATTAGAGCTGCCATTATCGGCCTCGTTCTAGTTGTTGGTCTAATGATCGCCTACTACCGCTTTGGTGGCCTTATTGCCTCCATTGCCATTATCTTCAACCTCCTTATCATGTGGGCGGTACTACAAAACATCAATGCAGCACTCTCACTTGCCGGTATCGCAGGGATCATTCTGACCGTCGGTATGGCAGTTGACGCTAACGTACTCGTCTTTGAAAGGATTCGCGAAGAGTTCTCTCTTACCGGTAGGCTTGCAACTGCAGTGCAAGCTGGATACCGCAAAGCGTTTAGTGCCATTATTGATTCCAACGTTACCACAATCATTGCAGCACTTATCCTTATGCAATTTGACGCAGGACCCATTAAAGGATTTGCAGTAACGCTTATTATTGGAATTGCATCTTCAATGTTCTCTGCACTCTTTATGACTCGCTACTTTTTTGCAGGTTGGGTACAAAATCCAAACAATAAAACACTCTCAATGGCAAACCTTGTTGGTAATATCAATTTCGATTTCCTTAGCAAAGCACGTATTGCCTTTGTCATTGCTGTGGCTATTATTGTTGGTGGAAACGGCTTGCTGATTGAGCAGAGATCTACTATCTTCGGAATGGACTTTACAGGCGGACATGCGCTTACCGTTCAACTCGATGAAAATACAGAACTCCCCTCCTATCGCCTCTCCGTTAATGATGCGTTTGAAAAAGAAGGCGCCAAGAATGGTGACTTCCAAATCAGAGAGCTCAACAAGCCGAATCACCTGCGTATTCAGCTTGCAATGAGTATGGAAGAAGAAGACCACCCCTTCTACCAACTTCCAACTGAAATTGAAGCTAATAACAGCTCATACGAGTATGAGAAAAACCCTCGTATTGTCTGGATTGTTAACGCTCTAAAAGCTGCAGGCCTATCGCTTGATAGTGAGCGACTAGAAGACCTCTCTTCTGACTGGACTGTCGTCAGTGGACAATTCTCCGATGTCATCAGAAATAATGCGATCTTTGGACTCAGTATGGCTCTGATTAGCATCCTGATTTACATCACCTTTAGATTTGAATTCAAATACGCCGTAAGTGCAATTATTGGTATTGCGCATGATGTCTTGATTTCTCTTGGTATTGTTGGTATATTCCACAAGTTAGGAGTTCCAGTACAAATTGACATGAACGTGATCGCCGCTATCATGACGATCATAGGCTACTCCCTCAACAATACGATCATTATTTTTGACCGTATCAGAGAAGATAGCCAGCTCATGCGAAAGAAAAGTTTTACAGAAATCGTAAACCATTCGTTAAATGCGACCTTCAGTAGAACTGTAATGACATCGGGAACAACACTACTTGTCCTTCTTGCTCTTGTAGTACTAGGGGGTAGTTCCCTCTTCGACTTCACATTAGTTATGACTATTGGAGTTGTTTTTGGAACGCTTTCATCCCTCTTTGTTGTCCCTCCGATTATGCTTTTCTTTCACTCCAAGCTTGAAAGTCAGAGCTAAAAAACACAAAATAGGCAACGCTTGTATAATAAGCGTTGCCTAACATAAAACCAGTTAAGACCACTAGTGGGGAACTCAATGAAGCCATCCGAGGCCGTTTCTACAGGTCCTTTATGGATCTATCCAAAGGTACAGCCAAGTTGGGGTGATGATATCATCAAAGAGTTCCGTATTAACCCCATTACGGCTCAAGTCCTTGTATCCAGAGGCTTTAGATCTCTAGATGACATCAACAGTTACCTTTACTCCAAGCTTCCAGAGCTTCATGATCCTCAGCTTTTTCCAGACATGGACAAAGCGATTGAAAGAATCATGCGTGCCATCAAAGAAAAAGAAAATATTCTGATCTATGGAGATAACGATGTCGACGGTATGACAGGTACCGCACTACTCACCGAATTTCTCCAACTCATCGGTGGCAATGTATTTTTTTACGTTCCAAACAGAACAAACCTCAGAGAAAATCTAATTCTCGACGCCCTCTCTTACGCTAAGGAAGAAAACTGTAAACTACTTATCACCGTAGATTGCGGAATCACTGCAACAGAGGGTATCAATCAAATCATTGGCTCAACAGTCGACGTCATTATTACCGACCACCACGAACCAACAAATAAGTTTCCTCACTGCGTTGCAACGCTCAATCCAAAACTTCTTACAACGAACTATCCCAATCGCGATCTTACAGGAGTCGGTGTAGCCTTTAAGCTTGCCCACGCAATAACAAATTACTTAAGTAATATCGATAGCCCCCTTGCTAAAAAAATCGATCTCAAAGACTACCTCGATTTAGTAGCTCTGGGTACGATCTCCGATATGGGAGCGCTTTTAGAAGAAAACCGCATCTTAGTTCGCTACGGTCTAATGCAGCTGAACAAAACAAAGCGAGTCGGTATTATAAAGCTCTGCTCTGTTTGTGAAATTGATATCGCCTCCGTTGGCGTCTCAGAAGTGGCCTCAAAAATAGCTCCGCGTCTTAATAGCCTAGGGCGCATTGCAGATCCTCGCAAAGGCGTTGAGATGCTCACTGTTCTGGATCCTGAACGCGCCGAAGCGTTAGCTATCGATCTCGATTTGAATAATATAGAAAGGCAAAAAATTGAACGCCTTGTTTCCGCTGATGTAGACGCTTTTTTACTCGAGAATCCTATCACGCTACAGAACAAAGCTATTATACTCTCATCGGAAAAATGGCATCCAGGTGTTATTCCAATCGTTTGTACACGCATATCAAAGACATTCAATCGTCCAACTGTCATTATAGCAATCGATAACAAGATCGGTAAAGGCTCTATACGCTCTATTAAAGAGTTTCCCCTCCTTCCAGTCTTAAAAGAGACCTCTGATATACTCATTGATTTTGGTGGACACGATTTCGCAGCGGGCCTTACCATTGCAGAAGAACATATCGAGCAGTTCCGCAATCACTTCATCAATACAGCAAACAATCAGCTAAAAGAAAACGATATTCTTAGTAAGCTTACAATCGATGCCAAAGCTGATTTCGATCAAATCGATTTTGAATTCATGGAGTCGTTGAACCTTCTTGAGCCGTTTGGTAACGAGAACCCCTACCCTATTCTCTACAGCGATGTCACGCAACCGTGGCCGCCAAAGATTATTGGTACAAATCATCTAAAGCTCTACGTTGAACAAAACGATCGTATGTTAGAGGGAATTGCATTTGGGATGGCAGATAGACGCAAAGAGCTAAAGAAGAAAAATCTTAATCTACGCATTGCATTTACACCACAAATCAATACCTTCCAAAATAAGATCAGTATCCAGCTGCTTATTCGCGACTTCCAAATTCTTTAGTTAAACGAAAAAGGATATCACAATGTCTAACGATCAGACCTGCTATATTATTGCTAATTTTGGCGGCCCTAGAACACTTACAGAGATCAATCCGTTTCTAACGTCACTTCTAACGGATAAAGACGTTGTTAGAACAGGGATGCCACAGTGGCTACACAGCATTCTTTTCAAGCGTATCGCAAAAAAACGCACTCTAAAAGTTTCTAAAGATTACGAACAAATGGGCGGATGCTCCCCAATCTATGCCGATACAGAAGCTGTTGCATCAAAGTTATCACAAGAGCTAAATGCTCCAGTGCTTACCTTCCATCGCTATCTCCCTGCAACGCATGCCAAATTCATTCAAAAACTCGCTGAGACTACTTGTACGCGCATTACTGTCTTCCCCATGTTTCCTCAATTTACCTATGCAACAACTGGAAGTATCGCACGCTGGTTTTCCAAAAACCTTCCAGAATATGTAGTTAATAAAATGCGCTGGGTAAAGTCGTACCCATCTCACCCATCCTTTGTACGCTCGTACACAAACTGTATTAAAGATTTTCTGCATGAAAAACAGATCATGGAAAGCGATGCTCATTTTCTTTTCTCAGCACACGGTATTCCAGCAAAGTTCGTAGCTACGGGTGATCTTTATCAAAGTGAGTGCGAGAGCTCTTTTAATGCCATCATGAAGGCGTTTCCAGCCAGTAGCGCAACCCTTGCTTACCAATCCAAGTTTGGACCAGGAGAGTGGCTTAAACCGTATACTGTGGATGTTTCAGAAGGCATTACAGAAAGAATCGAGAACAAAAAGCACGTGCTTTTTGTTCCCATAAGCTTTACCTCTGATCACATCGAAACGCTCGTTGAGATAGAAAACGATTATCTGCCACTGATTACAAAACAAAATCTGCAAGCTCACCGAGTACCAGCACTCAATCACCGTGCCGACTGGATGCGCGCCATCGTTGATATCATCGCGGAAGAAAATTACTGCGCAAACCAGATGCTAGTTCGTTCCTAACTATTCTAACCTGTTACGGTTTTTTATACTGCTACCGCAGTTTGATATTTTGTATTGAATGACTTATGGGGCATAATTTTGAGACTGTATGATCAACTGACATAGGTAACACTTTATCCAGTCGAGACAAGCGATCTGAAATACCAGAAATACGTTGTGGCTGTTGCTCGAGAACGGATTCGATGATTTGGTCTGAACCATAAAGCTCAAGCGATTTTTTCGCTCGCGTAACAGCTGTATAGAGCACTTCCCTTCCAAATAGCTCAGAGCCATCTGCAAGTAGTAAAAGAACACGGTCGAACTCACTACCTTGGCTCTTATGAACGGACAGGCAGTAAGCAAATTCATACTGAGGCAAAACAATTGCTGGCAATTTTCTTACTTCCAAATCTTCATTAAAATACGGCTGAGCGGGCCCTCTACCTTCAAAAACTGCAAAATGCGAAGAGCTATCCCCTCTTACTTTTTCGAAAAGAAGGCCGACTTCTCCATTACATAACTCTAAGCGCTGATGATTACTTACAATCATTATCGGCGCTACAAACCACTCCGAATTACACGCTTGCTTCCTGTAATGCTCAAGTAGAAGTGCGTTAATAGAGTCCACTCCAAGACGCCCTTTTCTTAAAGGGGATAAAATCCTATAGCGCAAGAACTATTGCATCAAACCTCTAAGATCTTCTATGTCTTCAACTGTTGATGGAAAAAACTGCTCCACGTAATCGAGCAAATCTTGTTTACCATTCGAAAAATCAACCCGCTTGATCACTGACGACTCTTTATTATTTAGAGCCTCAATTACCTCAGAACTCTTACCCTGATTTACCATTTTTGAAAAGTTCACAATCTCTTTTAGATCGGAGCGCATACATTTGCTAAGTGAGACAATATGTTTTGAGAGGGTTGTCGTAGACAAGCACTGATAAGTAATATCGGCAAAAAGGCTACCAGCTTCCACCGGTGGAAGCTGATCTTTATCTCCAAGTAGTATCAAACGCGCTCCACTCTTCACAACGGAGAACAGCTGTGCCATCATTTTTACATCGATCATTGAGCATTCGTCTACAAGAATAACATCTGCAGAATGCGGATGAAATGCATCGAAACTTCCAAACGGATTCCGCCTATGAATCTTCAGAAGAGAATGCAGAGTCTTTGCTGATAAATCAAAGGGCGCTGTACTGCCCTGCAATGCACGCCTTAAGCTTGCTTGCAAGTTTGCGGCAGCCTTTCCCGTTGGCGCTGCGAGCGCAATATTTAATTCACTCTTTGTAGCTTGCTCTAAGAGCATTTTAATGAGATAGCCCGCCGTATAAGTTTTTCCCGTTCCTGGTCCTCCAGTGATAATGGTCAGCGAATTTTGAGCAGCCGACCTCACTGCTTGCGCTTGCTCTGCAAGTAGACCATCTATCTCAAGACATTCAGCTTGCATACTTGGCTTTTGTTCTACCAGGCGATTAAAGTGATGAAGAAAAAGGCTCTCATACACCCAATGTTTTTGTAGATAGAGCAAATTATTCCATCGACAGATTGGTGTCAGCGGTGTTTTTGTGATCTCACAATCAATTGTTAACAACTTCGATGGGATAAACTCCACAGCTTCGAGCATCTGCTGATAAAGCGTACTATCACTCAGCCAAGAAAGGCGAGGATCGGGAAAAACATCTCTACCCTCTACGCGAATACAAAGATGGCCCTCACGTGCGACATGCATCATGTGGCAAAGAAGGGCAGCTAGCCCCTCTTCGGGTTCTTCAACATCGCTAAGTAGTTGCTGTGCGAATGCAAAGTCCACATACGCCAGCGCCTTGGATGCCACACATTCGGCAAGTAAAGGCCATCGTTCTTTCTTTTTGTAGATTGTATGAGGCAAGAGGTAAAGTCCTTACATGTACATTACGCTAACGGATAATCCGTTCGATTTAGAACAGTATTTTAAAGCGTTGCGATCTTTTCACTCAAGGAATACAGAGCGTAGCCACAATTCCCTATCTCTTCGAAAAGCTGTTGATCATGGAGGGGGCAGTACTCTACGACATGCTTTTTCCATGCATCATGGTGTTTTTTCTTTCCTCGGTATACAAGTTCATTTGTAACGTGAGAGCCAAATTCATCCCAAAGATCGCTATCCTCGTCTCGTACTTTTCCTCTTTGATAACGCACTTTTTTATTCAGTAACTCTACCAACTCTTTTTGAGCAGCACGATAATCTCTAAGCGCCTCAGTTCTTTGAATAAAAAGAGAACTAGAAGCAGCAGCTCCAGTGATTAAAGCAGGAAACAAATGCTCAATTGAAAAACAGTACGCTGCAGCTGCGCAAATAGATTCTCGACTCAACAGAGTCCAATTCAATGCTGAAATTTCTTTACGACAAGCAGTAGCTCTCTCTCCTACCTCTAAGATCGCGTTGCGAAATTGCAAGTTTTTATCTTCAACAAGATCCTCTGTTACCTCTTCTTTACCTATAGATACAAACCGTACGAAGCTATCAAAGCAAATTCTAGATGCACCTTGAGTTGTTAAAGCTGACATGTTGACTCCTAAAATTATGTAATGTGATAAATGCCACTCTCTTTTCCTCCAACCCCTCTTAAGAAAAGATAAAAAGCGCCTCCAAAACAGTTTGAAAAAGGGCATTCACTCATAACTGACAGATATTTTTCAAGTGCTGATGTATAAATCTCAGCTTGTAAAAGGTAATGATGCTCAAGCATTGATTGATGCAAGCGCTCATGCGAATAGTCATCGCTTGAGCTGCCCAACCAATTTGACTTCCAATCGAGTATGTAATATTTACCGTTATGTTCAAAAACCAGATCAATAAACCCTTTAATGAATCCTTCAGCAGAGGGGAAGAGAAATTCCATCTCACAACTCATTCTCTCAGGTGCTACATCTGCTAAACAAAACGCATCGCTTCCTTGTAGTAAAGGGGCCCTCAATGCATCAAAAACCATCTCTGCTAAAACCTGTTTCCACTCCAACGCTTGCGGCTCTTTAATCAGTGGCTCAATGATAGATAGGCAGTCTGCAACAGATAACATCTCATGAGCTCTTTTATAAGGGAACTCTTCAAATAACGTATGAAGGAGTACACCTGTGGCACTACCTGCAGGAAGAGTGTGAATACTCTTCTCTTCTGCTGACCAGTCCGACGGAGGAGATAACTGCTGTTTTGGTTTTTCTACCTCTGGTGCCATCCCTGTAAAAGAGGTCGTATAGAGTGGTGCCCACTTTGGAGTGATCTCACTGGGGATAAAAAGCTCACAGCTCTCAGCTGCGATCTCTAATTTTTGCAGCTCAATGCTCTCTTCATTTAAAAAAGAAGCTGTTGCATCAGATACTTGTATATACTCCCTTAACGATTCGCCTTGCTCAGCTTCTATACGCGCATACAGTTCTTGCTCGGATACCACTTTATCTTTTCCAAGACGAGCTAGAAAAAGATCCATTGGGGATGCTGTTCCAAAAGCTAGTGGTTTGCTTTTCACATGCAGAGCAACGGGAACATAAAGTCGAAATTTAGCACGCGTCATGCCAACGTAGAGCTGCCGCATCTTCTCTGCATCCAGCTCACTATAATGCATGCGAAGCAGATCGCTTTCGCGATCACACGCTATAAGCACATCCGAACCATCTTTTTTACTCAATACCAACTCTTCACGCTCTTTATCTCGGTTAGCAAGACCAATCGCAAATACGACATCGAATTGCAAACCTTTACTCACATGCAAAGTCAGTATATTCACTGCATCCTCTTCGCCTTGCTGAAGAAGCAAGCGCTCATCACCATTAGCATCAAGAATTTTCAGTTCTTCGAAAAAAGCAAGTAGAGCGTCCGATGAAAGATGAAAGCTTTGCTGATTTTCCAAGAGTAGTCCTGCGATCTGCTGCAGTGCTAAATAAAATTCTGGTCCATCTTCTCTCTGCAAAAGCTCTTCTAAATGGGTTTTCTCTTTCCATCGACTATTGAGCAGTCTATCAAAAAAGCAAGCAAAGCCCGAACGCGTAAGCTCTGCTTTTAGCTTATAGAATAAACCTAACACCTTTTCAACATGCTCGCCTTCGTAAAACTCTCGGACTTCCCGATGACTCCACGCTATCAAAGAGCCTCCAAGTGCTTTTGCTACATCAGAGTGCGATAGTGGATTAAGTGTAGCGATCAGAAGATCTTGGATCGCAATGAAAGCGGGAGAGGCTATCAAGCTACGACTGCGACGCGTCACAGCAGGGATCCCCCACTTCTTTAAAAAAAGCTGAAGCTTTTCCGCCTGAAAACGGTCTCTGACAAGCAGTGCAAACTGCTTAAATCCAAGCTTGTCATGCTTATAAAGCTGTTGAATTTCTTGAGCGATAAATGGAAAAAAGAGCTCATCTTGCAAAGCGTCCGTCGGCCAACTTTTCGCTCTTCCCATACTCCCTTGGGCCACAAAAAAATGCAGTGGTGCTTTATCATCGGAAAAAGAGAATGTATCGACTCTTTTCGACGATTTTACGGGAAGAAGATCGACCTCTTCTCCACTCTGTGGCAACGTCATCATCCCCGGTAGGTTATCCGATGAAAAGAGATGGTTCAAAGCGTCAACAAGTATCGGTTGCGAGCGATAATTTGTATCTAATGTCTGATGATGATCTTCACCAAGAGCCTCGGACGCTTTGCGATAAGTGTAAATATCAGCTCGACGAAAACCGTAAATAGACTGTTTGGGGTCTCCGACAAGATAAAACGGGCCCCAGCTTCTGCCTTCAGGATAAAAAAGAGTCTGAAAAATCTCCCACTGTACGGGATCTGTATCTTGAAACTCATCAATAATTGCAGCCCTATACTTCCCTCGTACATCTTGAGAAAATTCAGAACTCTTCAATGCTTTTTGCATCTCCCGTAAAATATCGTCCGGAGAGAGGATTTCTTCTGCAGAGAGCACACGCATTAAAAAGGCTCGGCATCCATGTGCCATTCTAGCAAAAATCTGTAGTGGAGCTGCAGCTTCAGCTACAATGGGTAAGAGTTCGGATTGCAACAAAGCAAAAGCGTTAGGACAACTCAAGCTCTCTTGTAATGGAGGATTTCCACGTGCTTGTTTGTTATCCGGATGAATTTTTTTTATCAAAGCAAGTGTATCTGCAAAAAGCGCTGTAAAATCATCTTCACTCCACTCCGTTGAATCAAAGAGTTTTATCAAGAGCCAAAGCGCATCTATCGACGCTTTTTTAGGCTTCTTGTCCGTGCCACAAAGCCCCTTGTAATGTGGTGCTAGTAACTTAAAATCATCTAAAAGCGCCTCTGCTGACCAGCCGTATTGATCTAAGAGATAATGGAGCCGTTGAACAAACTGCTCATACGACTCTTTAAATGAGCTACCTGCAATAATAGCATCCCCCCTCATAGATATCTGAGAGAGCTTTCTTGCCAAAAGTTCAATATCATCACCATGCGCTTGAAGTACAATTCGAAGCTGCTCAGCGCTAAATTGATCCGCATTCAGTTCCGTGCGAAAATAATCTTTTACAAATCCAATAAGACGTGTCATCGGTAACGCATCAAGCTCTTCTTCTTGGCCTCCAATTGCGTGTTCAAACGCCTTCTCCTTCAAAGCTCTAAAACAAAACGAATGGATCGTAAAAATTTGAGCTTCATCAAAAGAGAAAAGAGCATCTTCTAAACGCTTCACAGCTTCCTTTACTTTTGCCTCACCAAGTTCACAAAGCGCCATAACATAATCAGGTGCGATAATCTCCCCCCACTCTTGACTCTTGCACCACACTTTAAGAAATTGCCTTATCTCTTCTATATTATCGCGAATCCGACCCTTTAGCTCTTGCGTTGCAGCTCGCGTAAACGTCACGACAAGAATCTGATCTATTGTCGGAGGCTCACACTCCTTTTCCTCAATAAGCAAACGCACAACCACGTTTTGAATAGAAAAAGTCTTGCCTGTTCCTGCAGACGCTTCTAAAAGATGAGGTCTATGGACGTTCACGTGGCGATCCACCACATCAAAACTCTTCATCGCACCACCATCTTTGGAAACCAGCTTTCAATCAGAGGTAGAAAAGTCCTTTCAGCAACGCCTCTCCACTCTTTGAGCCCACTCTGATCAAAGGGGGCCGGGTCCTTGCCAACCATCCAACGGAGATATTCGTTGTAACTACCGAATTTCACATTACCAACCTGTTGCTTGAGATGATCATACACTTTGCCTTCCTCCCAAATAACTTTAAAAAGGTCCGGAACCAAGGGCGATGGCTGCTCTAAACAGAGCGTGAAGTAGTCAAGTAATGCACAAAGAGAGTCCATTGAACTCTCAAAAGGCAGCTTCTTTTCTTTTCCGTCTTTAATCAAAAGCAGCTGTTTTTCAAAAGGAAGATCACACTGCAGAAACGCAAGATATGCAGGCCAAATTTTAAGTATATCTTCTAAAGAACCTTTACCATAACAAAGTAGACCCCTTGGTGTAACATCCTTGATCTTCCCCACAAGCATACTCTTTCCCAAGCGAATCGGAGGTACCCACCAATCTCCATTTTCCTGCTCAACAGGCGCTATACAATCTGGACGCATCTCCACCTCAAAGAGCCTCTCAGCTCCCAGACTCTCAAAGTTCTCCTTCCACTTTTCAGCTTCTTTAAAAACTTTATTCCAAGCCACAGCCTTAAAAGGACCCAATGGAAGCCTGCCTTGAAGTTCTGCTATCTGTCTTACCTTGCTTTCCGAAGAGCGAAATAGCTCTCTACATAAGATCGCTCGCTCTAGAGGAGTCAGAGAAAAAGCTTCGTCATTCTTTAAAATCTTCTCTTCGCTATTTGAGAGATAAATCCCTAAACTTTGATTACAGTAAAGCTGTAAAGGATTTTTCGTTACCAGTGATAGATGCCTTAAATCAATAAACTTCTCTTCATCCAATGACGAAACTACTTTCGGTGCGCTAAACCAATCTGCAATAAAATTGGCGCGCTTCTCTTTTTTCAAATGATAAAACGCCTGTGCTGCACGATATTGAGAAGTAGAAAAGCAGCTCTTCGACCCTTCTGTAAAATAGCTTTTATGAAAAGAAGCAAAGGGATGCTTAAACACGCACCGCTTGGAAGGAAGAGCTTCAGTAAATGCGCAAGAGCTATCCAAGTAGTTCAAAAGCTCTTTAATAACAAGTGAAGATGGAGGCTCTGCAGACTCAAGCGAACCACTCCCTTGATAACTCACAATAAATCGCTTGCGAGAAGAGAGCAGCGCTTCTAAGAAAAGATATCTATCTTCATCAGAAGAGAGCGGGCGATAATCCACTCCAGTACAGCCCCTCATCAAATTCAACGCGTCTTGCGGTGTTCTTACTGGGAAGTTTTCTTCCTCCATACCCAAAATCCAAATAACCTGTGCTGGAATGGAGCGAAGAGAGCGCAAAGATGCAAAACGAACAACTTCTGTATGATTCTCTCCAAGAGAGAGCTTTTCTCGCTTTAAAAGCTCTTCGAGATTTTTTAGAACGGATGAAAAACTAAATCTCTTCACTTTCAACCTCTCAGAGACTTCCCCAAGGGAGATGATTTTTCCTTCTAAGAGCTCTTTTTCACTACCAGCACCCTTTTCCTTAGAATCGATACAAAAATACGTTTCTAAAAGATGCAATAAATAAGCAGACCACTCTTCTAAAGTCATTTTTTTGTTACTTTCTAAGGGAACAAGCTCTTCTTTTAGCTGGCGCAGTAACGACAAATATTTCCCAAGAAGATCTGCATGAGCAAGCTCAATATCTCGATACGGAAAACCTGCCAAGCTCTCACCATCCGACTGCTCAAAGTCTGACTTATTCAATCGCATAGAAAGCCCCATCAAGAGCTGCTCCATTCCGTGCTCAAATGTTGCCGTACGACTCTTCTCCAACATCCCTGTTTTGCAAAGATGACGCTTTAAAATCTCATCACGATGCTCTCTATCTTGCCCCCATCGCACTCCCGTTTCCTGCATCCATAATCGAATTTGCTCTACGTCCACTGGTGCAAGTGTATGTTTTCTCTGAAAAGCTGAATGATCAAAAAGCTGAAAGAGCGTACCCAAATCCCAGCGACATTTATACAGTGATAGTAAAAAAAGAAACCCTTCTGTCAAAGAGCCTTGATGAATTAACGGGATATCAGACACTCTAACATCTAGTTTGCTCTCTTCTCTGTAAAAAACCATCCGGATAGCAGCTTCGTAATCGGCGATGTTTGGAGCCATGACAAGGATCTGCCCCGGTGTAAGCGTAGGATCTTTCTCTATCATTCCCATTAGCGAATGGTAAAGAATCTCCACCTCTCTGACCCGAGACGGTGCAATATGCACCTGTATTGAATCATCATCTGAGCCCACAAGCTGCTTTTCTTCTAAATCCGGTGCACGCAGCAGAAGAATGTCTGCCTGTACAGCCTCTAGCATAGAGAGCGAGGAGGCCTCCCCTTCTAAAATAACGCTCTGGCATAAAACATCTGAATAAAGCTCTGAGCCTTCTACACCTTTTGGAAGGGAATACTTCTCAATACTGTCCATCGTTGTTTGATCCAAAGAGTCCAAAAAATGACGGCCTACTTTTCCCAAGTTTGCAAGAAGAGGATTTCTATCGCGCAAGAACTCTTCTAAACGCTCCCGCTCTTCTTCCACAGCGCCCTTCTTTTTCCAAAAATTTTGGATAAAGTGACGTTCTCTATCCGTCTTAATATCGAGCCAAAAAGCGTGACAAGGAGAAAGAATGTAATAATAAACAGGTAGCTGTACTGCGAGCTGCGCAAAAAAAGTGTGCTGTATAGCAGGCAAAAAGCTAAGACCAAAAAGATGAACTTGTAGCTGCTCTGAATTTTCAGGTGGCAGTGGGTTTTTCCACTCTTTAGAAGGAAAAGAGTAATTTGTTTCTTGTGAAAATGTTCTGTTCCACAAGATTTCTTGCCAGCCCAATAAGGGGGGCTCACTCAACTGATCTAATAATTCCCCCCCATACATTCCGTACTGCGAGAAAAGGTAAGCAAGGCGAGAAGAGAGCGCTAGAAGCCGCTTTTCTGAGAGTTTTGACCAGTAACCGCTCTTCGATAACTTCAAATGCACATAAAGCGGACGCCAAATAATCTGATCATCCTCTAGCATCTCATCAAAACAATCAAGCGTTGCTCGAATCTCCGTTTCCAAAAAGAAGGCAAGCTCTGAAAGAGAAGGAATTTTTTTGCTCTTAAAGCGAAGCTTACTCATTACATTGGTCAGATAAACTATATCAATTCCCATTGCAATTCCAATAGAAGGGTCACTAGCCAAGCGACAAGTGAGCCATGTTTTCACCGTTTGACTAGGAACAACAACAAGGCGACGAGCAAAGGGGCACTTTTCAACACGAAAAAGCAGCTCAACCAAATTCTCATAAAGCTGCTCTAAGCGGTTACTAAAAAAAACCAGCGGACAGGACATTGTTTTGTCTTTATTGATTTAAATCCAGACCAGGATACATCCCCATCCAAATAAATGCATTATCTTCTCGCTCGATAGGGTGTAATTAGAGGAGCAGGTTAAGATAAAAAATAAGGTTGCTTTTGTAGAAAAAATGCCCTATTCTCTCATAATTAAATATAATGTATAATTCATGCTCTGATAAAATCGTAATAAACAATTAAAAAAGAGCTTTTTCTATTAACTCTTCAAGGCTATTAATGAAGCTTCCCCTTTCAAAAAGATTCAATTCCTTTACATATCTTAATATCACACAATTCCTGGGCGCTCTTAACGACAACGTTTTTAAACTACTTATTGTCTATTTTCTTATAGATATGAACGGAATTGAAAACAGCGCTTCGATTCTGGCAACCGCTGGCGCTATTTTTGTCGTTCCCTTCCTTATCTTCTCTGCCTATGCGGGAAAACTCGCTGACAGACTTAGCAAACGCAATATTCTCGTCTTTAGCAAACTTTTAGAAGTCGTCGTTATGGCCTTAGGCCTCCTTGCCTTCATCCTGCAAAGTCAAACAGGCGCCTACTCAATCCTTTTTCTTATGGCAACTCAAAGCGCTATCTTTAGTCCATCAAAATACGGTATTGTCCCTGAGCTTGTAAAATCCGATCGTCTCTCTTACGCCAATGGCCTACTAACAACCTTTACCTTTCTAGCCATTATTATAGGGACCTTCTTAGCCTCATTTATTACCGATATCTCCGGAAGAAATTTCATTCTAGCCTCTGTCTTCTGTGTATTTACAGCGGCGATTGGCGCCTATACCTGTTTTCACATTGAGTATACTCCTCCCATAGGCCACAAAAAGCGCTTTAACCTTTTCTTCATATATGAAGTTTATAAAACTCTTATGCGTGCACGCAGAGAAAACCGACTTTTTTGTGCAATTTTGGGCTCAGCCTTCTTTCTCTTTGCCTCTGCCTTCATCCAACTAAATATCATTCCCTTTGCCATACAATCTCTTGATCTTACAGATGTACAAGGCGGTTATCTCTTTTTGATTACAGCTCTTGGCATCGGTGCTGGCTCTCTTCTTGCAGGAAACCTCTCTGGAAAACACGTAGAGCTTGGCCTTATTCCCTTCGGTGGATTTGGCATGTCCCTAACCTGTATACTTCTCCATTTCTTTGCCAATAACCTCTATGCTGTTGTTATACTTATCGTAATCCTCGGTATGTTTGGAGGTATTTGGATTGTTCCTTTTGACTCCTATATTCAAGCATCGAGCCCAACCGATCAAAGGGGACAAATGGTTGCTACAACCAATTTTCTTGGATTTCTTGGTGTTCTATTCGCATCCGGAGCTCTCTATCTTTTCAGTAATATCCTCGGGCTACAAGCGTCATTCGGCTTTTTTCTTATCGGCTGGATATCTTTTGCTGTTACTATTGCAATAACACTTGCCACGCTTGATTTTTTTCTACGCTTTGTTGCTTTTTCTAGCGCGCGTACTTTTTTTCGTCTAAAGGTTTCCGGATATGAAAAAATACCCAATGAATCTCCCTCTCTTATGCTTTGCAATCGCCCCTCTTCTCTAATTGATACTCTTCTTCTAACAGCCATACAACGCCCACCTTTGCGCTTTTTAATAGAAAGCCATCTTCATCATAAAAAATGGTTGGTTAAATTTTGTCGGCTCATACGCATTATTTTGATTCCTCCACATATCGAAGGAAAACCAAATAAAGCTGTCTTAAAAGAAAGTAAAAAAGGCCTTAACAAAGGCTATACAGTCTGTGTTTTTGTTAAAACTCTAGATAACGATGTCAAGTCCATGCCTCAATACCTGCATACTTTTCAGCTTTTCCTACAAGAGACTCCTTACGCCCTAATTCCCGTAAGTATCGATGAAAAACCTCTGCATCCCCCATCGGGTAAACTGTTTGATCTTCTAAAAGGAATGCCTTGGCCTGTTTCTATTTCTTTTGGATCCGACCAAAATAAACACACTCCCCCTATTGTTTATTAAAACAACTTTTTATTTGTCTTTTTACTTTAAAACACCCACTATTAAATAGATGTAAAAACCTTTTTTTAAAAAACTAATTCATTCTATATAAGAAATAG
>JBDQID010000005.1:0-16358 GCA_040264515.1 Chlamydiales bacterium | reverse complement strand
CTTTTAGAATACTTCGCTTTGGTGAAAATGCAAGAGGGGCGTTTTTCCGCTGTTGACGGTAAGCTCTTAATGGTTGTAAACACGATGCTTGACGAAGAGATGCTAGCAAAGGTAAACAGTATCCTTGGCTATATCGATGCGAAAAAAGCTCGCTATGAAGATGATAAGAAAAAGCTAAAGGGAAGATTGCCCTCAGCTGAGCGCGATGAAGAGATTAAGGCAAAGCAGCTTCAAATCTCCGATATGGCAAAGCTTAAACAAACATTGCTCTCTAACCTGAAACGTTCAACGTTTGTAAGAAGAGAGCAACAACGGATTTTTCGACAATTTGAAGAGAAGATCACCGCATTACAAAGCAAGAGCCACACACCCGGCTCTTAAGTGAATTTGATATGAGAAAATGGGACGCATAACTGGAGTTCTCGATGGTTGATTATAATGATAAAGCAGTCAAACAGATGATGTATCCGGCCATCATCTTTTTGGTAATTGGTATGACGCTCGGAGTCTTTATTTCTTTTAATGGTTTTGTTTTTCCGGACTATTTTAAGGGGGAATACATCCATTTTGGTAAAATACGTCCCATGCACGTCAGTCACGTGACCCTTCTTTGGCTCTTTTCCGTTGATGTCGCGCTGATCTATTTTTTTGTCCCTAGGCTTTGTGGAATTCCTCTTTGGAGTCAGAAACTAGCAAGTGTTACAGCTGTGATCTGGTGGTTTGCACTAGTTGTTGGTATCTATTCATACCCCTGGGGTACTAATTACGGCTGGGAGTACGCAGAACTACCTATGTTTGTCGGCTGGCTTCCCATCAAAGCAATCTTTACCGTAGCGTGGCTTCTTTTTTTGATTAATATTGTGATGACTATCGCTAATAGACGATTCGAGAAGATGTACGTTTCCTTGTGGTACACTATGGGAGCCCTAGTCTGGACAACATTTACGTTTGTAGCTGGAAACTTTGGGCTTGAGTTTCTCCCAGGTGGTATCTCACGCGTCAACGCAAGCTTCTTCTATGTACATAATTTAGTTGGCCTGATATTTACTCCGATGGGAGTTGCATCTGCATACTACTTTCTACCAAGGATTTCTAAAGTTCCTATATGGAGCCACAGGCTCTCTATGATAGGGTTTTGGACGATAGCCTTTACCTACGCTTGGGTCGGAGCTCACCACATAATCCACGGCCCTATGACCCAGTGGCTACAAACTCTTTCGATTATTTTCTCAATTTGGCTCTTTATTCCCGTTTGGACAGTGGTCGCTAATTTCTTTTTGACTCTTAAAGGACACTGGCACCAATACAGTACAAGTGCTCCTATTCGCTTTTTAATGATGGGAACAGTCTTCTATTTGCTTACCTGTATTCAAGGCCCCCTACAATCTCTTCGCAATATTAACGAAATAACATCAAAGACAGATTGGATTATTGGGCATGCTCATATGGCACTTTACGGCGCATTTACTTATTTTGCATTCGCAGGTGTCTATCACGCAGTGCACGTGATGACAAAGCGCCCTATTTGGTCAAAGAGCTTGGCTGATTGGCACTTTACTCTCAATTTGATTGGAAGCTTGATGATGTTTGCCGGTCTTTGGGTGGGCGGATTCATGCAAGGATTAGAGTGGTCTAGCTGGGCAACAGGGTCGACCTATGCCGAGTTTCACAATAATTTATCCCAGCTATCTTTTTTAGATACGGTTGCACATTCGATCCCTTGGTGGATCATGAGAGCCCTCTCCGGCGTTCTGATCTTATCAGGCAATATACTTTTTGCTCTTAATATCTTTAATACGATTATTCTAGAGCCGAAAGAGAAACAAGAACAAAATCTAACGGTAGGTTGACGAAGATGAGTGGAAATGGCTTCATGTCAAAAGTAGAAGTTTCAGCTACAATGACCATTATTGGAATCTGTTTGTTTTTCTCGCTTCCTGTTTTGGTTACCTTAGTTGCTCCAAGGTACATTGATCCCACTTGGACCGAACCTAGTTCTGAGTATCAAAAGCAGATGTATGAAGTTGCAGACCCTCACGTCTATATTAGCCAAGCAGGCCCAGAAGATTTACAAGTTGTACATCACCTAAAAGACGGTTATACACTTCTTGCCTTTCAAGAGAGTGAAAATGTGCGCATTGTTGCTCCAAAGGAGTTACGCCAATACGTTTCAAAAATGGATGAAAAACTACGTCTAACTTCGAATCTAATGCTTTTACGTACTCCACAACGACATCAAGGCTTTGATGGTGTAAGGGCAGCGGAAGTGACGCAGCAGACTTTGCAAAGGGAGTGGAGGGAGAGAGCTGCAACAGAGAACCGTAGTGAGGCTCAAATGCCACACTACACAATCTTAGAGCTCTATAATCCACAAGAAAAAGAGCTTTTCTCTCTCTCAGATACAGACGGCTTGACCACAAACTGGGTCGATGAGGACTATCTGATTATGGAAGAGGGGAAGCGGGAGGCGTATCATGCGCACTCTGGTGTTGTTTTTGTAAAAAACCCTGAAGAGTTCCGTGTGAGTACATACAGCATGGGAGAGAGCCAAGAGTGGTCTTTTGATCCAATGGGAGATCCCATTAAGAGCCTTGAGCAGTTAAAGAGTAAGCCCTTTAACTTTCTTTCTCGCGCAGAACTCATTCAGATGGGAGAGAAAATTTTTGCAGCAGAAGGGTGTTGGTACTGCCATACAGAGCAAACAAGAACTTTGGTTCAAGATACGGTTGTTAATGGCTCCGATAGCTACCCTGCACCACCGTCAACTGCGAATGAGTATGTCTACCAGAAGATTACCTTTCCAGGAACGCGTCGTATTGGTCCAGATCTATCCCGTGTTGGAGTCAAGAGGCCAAGTCGAGACTGGCACAAGTCGCACTTCTGGTCACCGAAAACAGAGAGTCCAGGCTCCATAATGCCGTCCTTTCACCACTTTTTTGATGAAGATCCAAGGGGAACCGCAAAAAGCCCTTTTGGTGTTGCTAATTATCAGTTTGAAGCGGTATTCCAATACTTGATGACAAAAGGTACACGTATAACTCCTCCGACTCAAGCGTGGTGGCTGGGAAAAGATCCCCTCCGCACTATTGATATTATCGAAGGGAAGCTAAAACTTAAAAAGAGCTGAAGTTGGAAAATATTTTAGATAGTAAAGGGTTGTATGGCGAGTTCATGCATTGGGCTTTAGTCCTAGCTTTTGTAGGCAGCGCATTTGTGGTTTTTCTTTACCTATGGAAAAAAGGAAGACTTGACATGGACGAAGAGCCTAAGATACAGATGATGAAAGACGATGATGAACTGAATGATAAGGGAGAGACAAATGTTTGAAGAGTACCAGCATGAGGAACCTCACCACACAGTTCACTTTGGAGAGAATGAGAATGAGGTTGATGAATTTGACGACACCAAAGTCCCTACTTTTTTAAAGTGGACTTATCTGATCCTTCCCGTATGGGGACTTATATGGGGATATCTTTATTGGGACGGCAGTGCAGGCTGGCTCGATCGTGGTTATTGGCAAGAGCTCGAGGCTGCGGCAAAAACTACTTTTACTAAACAGATCGATGAAGATAGCGCGGAAGAGTCGCTGCCCCGTTAATTTAAGTTTATAGCCCTTTGGGCTGCTGTGTCTCTCTTAACGTTGTTTCGGCAATTTTTTGAATTTTTTTACTAGAGAATTGAGGCCATAAAAGATGGCGCTTGGTTACTTTAGCTTGGCTTACACGCTCTAATTGTTCTTGAGCTGAAGCGCCTTGGATGGCCATCTCTTTAAGAGATCGGTTCATGATCGTATCATAAAGATTTGATTTTCCTGATGGTCCTGTACAGGTTGTCATTACTCGATGTAAAATGGGTCGTTCGGGAACTAAATCTAGTGGCTGCATTTCTAACCTCAAAAAAATATAATATACCACAACTATACAACACTTTATTTGAAAGTAAACTGTTTTTATAGGCGTGCTGTCTTGAAACGAGGCCTCATTCGTAAAATTAAGATTAAGAGCTACACGCGGAGTATCATAGCTGCCTTTACTAACTGAGATGCAGAAGAAGGTAGCGGCTGTCGTTCTTTGTAATAAATTTGTCAAAGCAGACTTTAACTGGAAGAACAGCTCTGTTTCTATCATAGATATTCAGAGAGTGGTTGTATTTTTTGAGCTTAACACGCTTGTTAGGCTGTTTTTGAATAATGCCAATCTCCGTGATGCTCTTTTGTATGTTTTTTCGGCTTTTAGCTGTAGCAAGATGATGTACAGGAAGGCCTATGAGCTCTTCTTTCCGATAGCTAAGTCTCTTTAACGCTTGATCGTTAGCAATTTTAATGACACCTTCTAAATTAACAAGTAGTGAGATGCGACTTTGAAATGGATGATACTGCCTCTCCGTAATAGGCTTATCATATTTATGAGCAATATATGCATGAATTAATGGAAGACACATTGGTATAGACCTCCTTTTCTCATTTCTTTTCTTTCTTAATGAATATTTAAAATTTAGGCAAAAGAAAAGACGCTCCTTTTACTCTTTGTAAGGAAATAAAAAGAGAGAAGAGCCGCAGAAAGGGCTATAGAGCCAGAAAGTAAAGGATTCTTTCTAACAGTTTTAGAAGTTGTAACAATAAAGTCCTGCATCATTCCAAGCTCTTCTCTTTGGATTTGAGCGTAGGTTTTTCTCTCAGCTGGACGTAAATCATCTTCTGATAGGCCGAACTCTTTTTTCCACCGCTTTCTGTCTCTGAACATATCCGTAAGAACGAGCTTTTTCGAGTACTCTGTCCAGAGTAGCTTTGTACGAGAAACATGAAAAATAGAGCCGAAGAGCTCAGACGGATTTAGTGTACTATAGTGTAGCTCTCCGTCAATGAGTGCCCATTTGATTGTTTTTAAATCTTTTACTTTCTTAGCTGATAAATGGCCATTCTGAATACTGTTTTTGAAGAGAGTATCAATCTTAAGTAGAGCACGGTTTTCATTTTTTTTCACTGCGCTATATCTAGTAGCATGGTAGAGATCGTGAAGAGTAAACGACCACGGACCTGCGTAATGATCATCGGCACAGAGGGGGAGTTCAATTCCTGGTATTTCAATCCCCACAACGCGCTCAAAGAGTTCTTTATGTTGAATTACCTTATTACAACTGATTTTTCCTAGTATCGGTCTTAGGCGAAAGCTATTTTCTTTATACCAGAGATCTAAAGATGCTTGAAACATTGTAAGTGAAGGGACAATCAACATCTTCTGAGGCCCATAGAGCTTAGAAATTTTTTCATTATGGGGTTTTTCTTCAACTTCCTTCCATCGATCCAAAACATGTGTGACTGTATTGGCCATAGGAGAATAAGTAACGGAAGAGCCAATCGGAATGCGGATTGTTAGAAAAAATTGCTCGGATTTGGGAGCTTTTTTCATAATAGTTCGGAAATTTTGCATGCCTGTTGCAGAGAATTGAAAATAGGTTTGTAAAATACGTCTGGTTTCAGGCGCCTTTTGTTCATCAAATAGATAGTGAAGCGTTGGTTGAGACTGTTTTAAGAGTTGTTCGTTGAGATTTTCTTGTGAAGAGAGTGGGTGCACATAGGTTTGAGTGTGTTGAGGATTAGAAAAAACAAGACAAAGAGCAGGTTCGTAAACGGTCTGTTTTAAAGCTTCGTAATAAAAACAAAAAGTAGACAGTTGTTCGGGTGTGATTATTTTTTGTAAGCACGCCTTTAAAGCTATATGAGACCAGTCGGAGTAGGTGACGGTATTTTCGATATACTCTTTTAATCTGTACTCATTCTCAATACTCTCACAGAAATAAGTAAGTTGTTCTTCTGAAATGGCATTCAGCCTATCTAAGAGCTCTGTTCTTTGCTGGGAAGTTAGTTGCTCTGTTAAGGCGGAGTTTAGCAAATAGCTCTCATCTAGAGTAGGCTTCGGGGGTGAGGTTGGGACTTGTGGGTTTTGCTGAGCTGTTACAGCAAGTTTTTTTCCTCCAGAGAGGAGGAAAAGAGAATCTAGGTATGAGCTCATAAGGGAAATATTGGATTATAGTTGTTCTAAAGAGTTTTAAAAGCCGAAGGGAGAGAAAATATAATATCGGAGGCTGTTAGGCAAAACAATGTTTTTTCCTTAGTTGCACACTCTGCTGCAAGAGCGTGGAGATAAACTCCAAGGCAAGCTGCTTTAAAGGGGGTGAGGCCTTGCGCTAAGAGAGACGCTATGATTCCGCAAAGAACATCACCGCTGCCAGCTGTGGCCATTCCAGGAGTTCCAAAGGGGCATATTAGAGGTGTTTTATCAGGAGAGAAAATCACTGTTGGGGCTCCTTTAAGAACAAGTGTGATATTTTTCTCTTTGCTGTAACGCGCGCATACTTTTAGAAAATCAAGCGAGAGGGGAGCTTTTTCATTGAGCTTAAGAAGACGGTGCATCTCACCGATGTGTGGCGTCATGACAACTTGCGAGGGGAGTTTGATTCGATTGCGAGCTAAGATATTAAGAGCGTCGGCATCGAGGACCAGAGGGGATGAAAGATTTGGAAGAAGAGATTGTAAGAGCACTTTTTGCTCTTCATCACAGCCGATACCAGGACCAATGAAGGTACCTGACGCTTTATTAAGAGCTGTTATGAGTTTATTTTGATGTTTCTTTTCGTAAGCTTGTTGCATTAAGTCATGTGGACCCACAGCTTCTTCTTCTTCGCTCTCTTCTTTGTTTGTTGTGTACGCTTGCTTGATAATTTCACAAGGCGTAGTGGCAAGCTCTGCTGTGATTTCTTCTGGATGGAGCAGGCGAACAATGCCAGCACCGCTGCAAAGTGCTGCGTATGACGAGAGAGTAGCAGCTCCTGCCATCCCTTTAGAACCGGCTAATCCTACAACATAACCAGCCTCGTATTTGTGGCGGTTACGGGTAATGGAAGGGAGAAATGAGCAAAGAGTCTCTTTTTTCATCAGAGCAAAGTCTGAAATTCCCATGCCAATGTGCTTATCGGAAAGACCGAAATCAACAGCTACAAGCTCTCCTACGGCGTTCCAGCCGTCTAATAAAAAGTAGCCTAACTTGGGAAGGCCCAGGTAAATAGTGAGAGTTGCCATGATCGTAGAGGTTGCCATCTCACCGTTACTGCCATTGAGTCCAGAGGGGGTATCAATAGCAACAATGGGTAACCCAGATGCGTTTGCTTTATCGATAACAGAGGCGTAGGGCTCTTTGATCTCCCCGTGAAAGCCTGTTCCAAAGATGCCATCGAGTAGCACTCCTCTAAGGGGCTCTTCTGGAGTGATTAGCTTGCCTCCCATTTTAACAAATCGTTTGTACTGCTTTTGAGAGAGCTCAGAGCAAGAGTCGATTGGAATAATCTGCAGAGCCTGTATTTGGTAGCCTTTTTCTAAAAGAGTGGCTCCTGCTACATACGCATCACCTGCATTATTGCCTTTGCCACATAGGAGCGTAATCTCTTTTCCCCATGCGCGCTTTTGCGCCTCGGCATCAAGTCGGTTTGCAATGCCGGCACCAGCATTTTCCATAAAAAGTGCCTCATCTTCACCATCTTCATACGCTAGCATCTCGATGCGTGTCATCTCTTGGACTGTAACGATTTTTGTCATGTTTATGAGAGCTCTTCTTTGATCGTTCGCTGCATTAGCGTCTTTACTGCAGCAGATGGTTTTAAATTGTTATACAGTATGTTGTATACACACTCTATAATAGGAACTGCAATGTTTGATTTTTGGCTTAGCTGTAGTGCAGAAACGCAGGCGTAACTCCCCTCGACAACTTGTTTGATTTCAGCCTTTGCCTCTGTTAAAGAGAGCCCTTCGGCAATGAGCCTGCCAAATCGGTAGTTGCGGGAGTGATTAGATAGGCAGGTAACGCAAAGATCTCCCATTCCAGAAAGGCCGCTTAAAGTTTTTTTGTTGGCGCCCTTTGTGATTGCGAGTTTGCTGATTTCATGAAGACCACGGGTCATGAGAGCTGCCTTTGCGTTGTCACCAAATGCAAGTCCATCGGAGATTCCACATGCAATTGCAATGATGTTCTTCATCGCACCTCCAAATTCAACGCCGTTGATATCAGAATTTGGATAGACGCGAAAAGAGGGCGTGGTAAATGCTCCTTGGATAAGTTTCATCGTCTCTTCGGTATAAGCTGAACTGACGACTGTTGTTGGGAGGCCCTTTATCACCTCTTCTGCATGGCTAGGGCCGCTTAGGCAGCCGATAAAAGGTGTTGCATCCTCTCCTAAGACATCGATTGCAACTTCAGATAGCAGCAAGCTTGTGTTTTGTTCGATACCTTTAGAAGTTAAGCAGATCGGTTGCAAGGGCCTTTTTAGAGCCTTGATTTTTTCAAGCACAGGTCGTACAGCAGATGCAGTAACACCTTCAATGATCAGGTCGGCACCTGTGAGTGCTTCGGTGAGATGTGTTGTGGCTCGAAGTGTTGTAGGAGCTTTGATTGTAGGAAAAAGAGGGTGGATTTGCTCTTTATTGAAACTTTCGACAACAGGTGTGTCAATACTCCACGACGTTACATGGTAGCCCTTAGATGCTAAAAGATAAGCTAGGCAATATCCCCAAGCTCCGAATCCTAAATAACCTATGTTCATAATAAGGTTCCCGTACAAGATAATTAAGAAGATATGTTATCTGTGAAGGTGTGTTTTCATAAAGCTCATTTCTCTATTTTTTATACTAAATAAGGAGTTATACAATGCATTCTTTGATTTTTTCCTTCATAAGCCTTCTCGCTCTGACTGCTTGTACTCCGACAAAATACATCGATACAGCAAGCAAACATGCTCGAGAGAAGTCTCATGCCGCAATTCCACTTTTTTCTTCCTATGACCGTTATTTAGAAACACGCTCTGTCGAAGCTGTCTCTAGCGGGGTTACTACAGCAGAAGATGGACGTATTGCAACGTTTTTTCAAATGGCTGTATATAGCAATCCAATTGACGTTGTTGATGCTCGCCTTCTTTTAGTAGATGTAGTCTCAGAGCTACTGGTTCGAATCAATAAAGAGACTGCACTTAAGAATCAGGTACTGTTTCATCCAGTATCGTCTTCAAAAATTTATTTCTCCCTGATTTTTACCGATCAAAAAGGAGAAATGGTCGTTGATGGCAATCATCTTTCCAAAATTACACTACAAGATGGAGCCATTCGCTTTTATATCAAAGGCGATACAGAATCCGATCTAGCACTCTTTCACCAAGAAATGTTCGGTGAAGCCAATGCTATTGTATCAAAGACCTCTCACTAATATTTGGAAAAATATTACACCAAGATCGGACAGAAATCCAAACCTATGGCCAATCTTGGTATATGATATTAAGGGTGACTCTTCTAATCTACCTTTTAACTCTCTCCGATAAGGCGCTCGGCTGCTTGCCACTGATCGATAAGAGCTGCTGTGGGATAGTGGAACTCTTGGGGAAGCTCGATAGGGGACTCTTCTAAGAGTTTTTGCCCTGTGATATTTTCTAAGATCTCTCGATCACGTTGTTGAAGTAGTTTTTGCACATCTTCAAGGCTATTTTCTCCAGAAACATTCTTTAAAGGCGCAAAACAGTGCTCTCGTGGTGTTAGAAGGGCTTCTATTTTTTTAGCAAATGGCAGGATATCAAAAATAAAGGTTTCGAATTTCCAAGCGTTTGGCTGTGAGGAGAGTTCTGTTTGTTTCTCATCTGTCAAATACTTAACAGCTTTTCTAGCAAGATGCAAAGGAAGCTCTTCGTCTGCCATTTGTTTTACAAATTGCATGCTAAAACAAAACGTACCAATGTTTGCGCAGGAGTGCTTGAGCTCTCCATTGGGAAACTTTGCATGCTGTTCGTCTGCTCGTAGTTCAGAATATTCGACAACTTCTGTTTTGCCTTCATTCACAACAAGAACTCCGACTTTTTCTTTTCCACTTTTTCTTTTGATTGTTTGCACAACAATATCGCTGTTTGTTGAGTGGCATAGTCCTACGAGTTCGGCATCAAAGGGATCGGAGAGTGGATTATCAACGAGAATAAAATTTAAAAATCGGATACCTTTATCCCACCACTTTTGCCAAATCCCAGACTGGACAAACTGTTTAAGAGCGTGCCCATTGCCATCAGGTCCTTCGGCGATTTTTGATGTCGTCTCTAAAAAGAGGTCTCCCTGATCATTGAGAAGGGGTAGAGTGCTCTGGGTAAAGAAGTGGAGTTGTTTGTCGGTTAGATTGAAATTTTGATGTTTATGAAAGAAATCAACAGTTTCTTGATGGTTTTGCGGGGATGTCATAAAGGCTAAGGGAAGAGTTTTTCCATAGCAGTGACTCGCTGCAATACCCTTTTCGGCAAACAGCTGAAAGAGGCTCTTTCCCTTAATTGGTGAGACTGCAACAGCTCCTTTTGGACCGTTAAGGCGCAGGCGTGAAGCTTGGCCTCCGGCAACAACTAAGCAACCTACTTTTCCGGATTTAAGAGCGTTTTTTCCAGCAGTGATATATTGAGAGTTCCCAGCTGTTTGAAAGTGAGAAAATGGCTGAAGAGAAGGCGCTGTTGGTGGACAGGGCGAGAGGAGAGCTCTTTGTTGTTGAAAAGTAATAGCCGAGAGCTTCATTACTTGTTCAGAAAGCTTTCTAAACTCGATTGAATCTAATTCTTCGGTGTATTTTAGGATAGCTTCTTGATCGATACTGTGGAGTTTTTCTCTCATCGTTTCTCTTTGATTTCGTAGGGTATATAAAAAAACTTTCACTTCGTATTTTAATCACAATTCTTATACAAGTCACTGGTTATTTTGTTTTTGAAAAATGATACTTTAGGAATTTTTATGAAGCCGTCTCGATTTTTTCTCTTTACTGTTTTAATTACTCTATCTGTTTCTTTTATTTTTTCTGAACCTGAGCAGCCTCATTTTCGCTTAGAAGGCACTCCTTCTTCTCTTTTCAACGGATCAGTAGATGTTATTTACGGCTCTTATTGCGAAGAAGAGACGGATCTTATTTTGCAAGGGAGCTCTCCTTTTGCTTTTTCACGCTCTTATTCAAGCGGTCTAAATGATAACGGTACGCTTAGGTGGGGGTGGAGCGGCTCTCATATGAGCTATGTAACAATTCTACAAGATCCATCGTCTTCTAATATCAATGCTCATCCTTATCCAACCTGGTCAAGGGCAACTGTTTTGCAGCCGTTGGGATCGATGGCTTTTTTTTCTGCCGTTAACAAACGGAATGGCGATATGTTTAAAATAGATATGGGGCAGCACAGTCATGGATTAACAAATTGTGGCTCCGGAGAGATCGGCGGGCGAACAAGTGTAAAAAATCACGTTCTAAGCACAACTGGTGGTGGTAAATGGGGCTGTTTACAAAAAGGCAGTGGAGCGAAAATTCATTATAAAGAGAGAGGGAGTGGATTTTATGTTGTTGAGAGTCAAGATTTCGCCGATGGAAATAAGTTTTTATATGACTATCACCCCTATGATCAAAGATTAACGAAAACAAAAATTACGGACTCTTCGAAAAAAAAGGTCTTCGGTTGGGCAGATCACGATATTCGTGGAGCTGAAAATTACAAAATCACTGGACATAGTGGTCAGTGGGTGCACTACTCTTTCTTCCGCCATGACTATGGAAAGGAGCGGTACTACCTCTCAAAAGTCACATCTTCGGACTCTGTAGATACAAATTACACCTACGAGCTTAATAGTCCTTGGTATAGAGGGAAAATTATACGCAGAGATGCTCCAGAGGGGCGTTATTTAGAAACTGAGTATTACGGACACAAAACAAATATGGTCGGAGACGTTCCCATAGATGTTAATGCACATAAGGACGACCTTCGCATAGGCCGTGTACGACAACAAAAAGCACCTGTTGGAACAGATGCAACGCCTGTCATTGTCTCTCGTTTTTTCTACGATCTTTATCGCGATAAACAACACAGGTTTGCAGCAGGTAGCACAACTGTTTTTAACGCTTTGAATCATAAGTCTATTTATCGTTTTAACTATTATCACAGATTGACATCCATAGAGCGATATCAAAATCAAGCGATTGCTTTTACTGAAAATACCGTTTGGGGGGACGATATAGGTGTGGATGCTGCCAACCTTATCGCTAGCTATACAGCAAATAGAAATAAAAAAACGGCACTGTCTCGGACCTTAAAATATGACGATAGAGGCAATGTTATTGAAGAGAGGTTATGGGGGAATTTAACAGGAAAAAAAACAGAGCTTTTTAGCTTAGATAGCAAAGGTGTTCCCAAAGAAGCCGGTATAGAGTCATATAAAATAACTCAAACCTATTCTAACGACGGGTTTAATTTACTCTTGAGTAAGGTAGAGGATAATGGGCGCGCAATTTATTACACCTATAAGCCAGGCAGTGATGTACTTGTAAGCGAGAAACTATTTTGGCAAGGCAGGCAAGTTAGTCGCTCCTTTTATGAATACGATGCAGATGGAATTTTTATTCGTTCATTTCAAGATGACGGACAAGGGAGTGCGCTTTCCGATCTTGCAGGAGTCTCACAGCGTATTATCACTTCCGTAACACCAAGTAAGGCTGTTACAACTTTTGGTCTACCCGTAGAGGAGAGAGAAGACTGTTTGGATTTAGCATCGGGACAGGTCATCACCATGAAGAAAATTATTAGTCATTATGGGAATTTAGCTAGGCTATCTTATCAAGAGTTCTATGGAGCTAATAACAGCTACCTTTATACCATATCGTATGTGTACGATGAAAAGGGAAGGGTTATTGAAGAGCGCGATAGCCGCGGAAGAGTCATTCAGAGTCGTTACGATGCTAATGGCAATAAGGTTTTCTCCCAAGGTCCTTGTTTCGATTTTTATACTGAACAGCTCTACGATTATTCAAATCGTCTGATTCGCAAAGAGCAAGTTCATCACAATGGCAAGCGTCTTGTTGAAACATTTCGTTACGACTACTTAGGGCAAAAAGTTTTCTCCGTTGATAGTTCTGGTCGCGAAACGAAGTACGTCTACGATGAATTAGGGCGACTGGTTGAAGTGATTAATCCGCAAACGGCTTTTTCTTCTGGATTGAAATCAGGACGAAAGCGATTCAAATACGACTTTATGGGCAACTGTGTGGAAGTTGAAAATGAGAGAGGATTCCGTTCTTATTATTCATTTAATGGTCGCTCTGAACAACTATGTGTAGAGCATGAGGGAAGTTTTGAGAAAGAGCTTCATCTTTATAATTTAGATGGAACCTTAAGAAAACAAATAGATAAAAGTGGCTCGTATTCACTCTATACTTACGATTATAAAGGACGGGTCATCTTAACGGAAAACTACGATGCATCGGACCGTTTTCTTTCATCAACATCGGAAAATTATAGCTTCTTTAACCTCCTTTCTTCAACAGATGAAGAAGGAAGAATCATTTCTTATGAATACGACGGAGCTGGCCGTCTGATTTGTCAAAAGCAAGGCTACTCTAAGGTTGAATTTGGTTACGATGTGATGGGGAATCAGAATAAAGTAGTGACCTATTTTGGTGAAAATAAAACCGATTTTATGTGTGTACTCAAAGAGTACGATCTTTTTTCTCAACTTGTCAAAGAGAGTAAGCAAGGTAGTGATGGAAAATTACAGCTTTATACAAGCTATCTCTACGATGAGCGTGGAAATTGTACTCATTTGATTAAAGAGGGAGACGGGGGGATATCTGAGACAGTAACGACTTACGACTCCCAAAACCGTGTGATTAAGGTGATCGATCCAGTTGGAAGTGTGAGCTACACTCATTATGATGACACGTTCCATATGCCGGATGGACGCCGTGTTGTTCAAAGAGTTGATATTGATAAGCTGGGTTTTATTACAGAGAGTTACATTAACTTTTTCGATAAGGCTGAAAAAATTATAAGGAAGAGTCCTGTTGGAGTCGTTTTAGATCAAGTCGATAACAGCTATGATCTATTGGGCAATCTTCAGAAGAGCAAGCATTTACTCTATCACAATGAAAAGCCGCTTTACATTGTCACTACAAGATATTGGCATGACTCGCAGAATAGACTGTGTCGTTTAGAAGAGGCCGTTGGAACTAAAGAACAAAAGGTAACTTCTTATGAGTATGGAGCCAATGGAAAGCTTAGAAAAGAGATAAGGCCGAATCTTACTCAGATTAATTACCACTATAACGGTTTGGGTCGTTTGGTAAAAAAAGAGGCTTTAAACGGCGCGTTTGGATACAACTTCAAGCATGATCGCAGCGGGCGGCTTTTAGAGGTCGAAAATATAAAAGAGTCGACAAGCAGTAAACGACTTTATGATGAGTGTGGAAGAGTTGTTCGCGAATCGTTAGAGAACGGTTTAGTAATGGAGTTTGCCTATGATCGAATGGGACGCTGCTCTTTACTGACACTACCAGATAGTTCATCTGTTATTTACAAACATAACGCTCTTTTTATGACCGAAATCAGCCGTCTCTCCTCTGCAGGTAAGACGCTGTATACTCATAGTTATCTCGAAAATGATCTCTCCGGTCGCATAACAAAAGAGATGCTTATTGGCAGGCTCGGTGTTGTACAACAGCGATGGGATAAGATGGGACGGCAAGTAAAGCTAAGCACTCCTTTTCACCAATGGGCCATTCCCAATAATGGATTCGATGCTCATGGAAACTTACTCGAAATCGGTGGAAAAGATCTCTTCGGGTCATTTCAGAATAATTTTTCCTACGACGGTATGTATCACCTCTCAAAAGAGCGCGGTAGCGTAAAGCACGACTACTCTTACGACTCGCGTCATAATCGCCGGATCAAAGATGGGAAAAAACATCTTCTTTCTAAAGTAGACACGCTTTTAGATGATGGTGAGGCAAGTTATGCATATGACGCCTCAGGCTTGCCCATACGGTGCGATAAGGGAGAAAAAGTTATTCATTACAGCTACGATCCATTGAATCGACTTACATCGATGACAGAGCAAGAGAGCTATCGTTACTGCTACACATACGATAGCTTTGATCGGAGAATGAGCAAAACAGCCTTTTCTTGGAATAGTATCGAAGCTAAATGGAAAAAAGAGAAGGAGGAACGCTATCTTTATCAAGGTGAGCGTGAAATTGGCTCGGTGAATGAAGCGGGTGCTGTTTTGGAATTCCGTATTTTGGGCCGAGGCCGTGCGGCGGAAATTGGAGCCACCATTGCTCTCGAGCTGCAAGGCAATACGTATGCACCCTTGCATGATCATCGAGGCTCAATTATTGGCCTTATTGATATTAAGAGCAAAGATGTAACGGAAGGGTATCGCTTTACAGCATTTGGAGAAGAGGCGCAGAGTACATCTACAAATCTAAAAAGCCCGTGGCGCTACGGCAGTAAGCGTGTAGATGAAGAGAGTGGATTTATCTACTTTGGACGCCGTTATTATTTGCCGTCGCAAGGACGTTGGCTAACACCTGACCCCCTCGGCTTTAAAGCAGGACCTAATCTGTACGCATACGTCTCAGCAAATCCTTTTTTTTATCTCGATCTTTTCGGTCTTTATGAGGTTAAGGATAAAGATTCTAAGAGATCACCGCGATCAAAAAGAAAAAGTTCTCGATTTTTCTCAAACCTTTTAAAAGCTCCAGGGCGCTTTCTCGAAGGACTTGGAAGACAGCTACCAGCAACTCGATACGCTAGAGAAAGTATGCAGCGCATAGGACAGGCATTAAAGGGCGGCTCATTACTTGATAAGCCTACACAATGTCTTGATCACGACAGCTGCCGTGAGAAAGGGTATTACGAAAAGTTTGGTAGGGGGAATAGTGTTAAAAAGGAAGCTGTAATGCTTATACTAGGACAGTTGCAGTCGTATTTAAGTACAAAGCAGGTAGCAGAAGAGCTCTCAAAACTACACGGGAGCGCTTCTGTTCATACAACATTGAATCCGACATCAGGCTTGCCTTGTGATCTAACAGGATCAAGTTTTTTAAAAATGGAGCACGCATCAGATATTGTCAAAGCAGTGGTAACAAATATTCGCCATCGGATAGATGATTTGGGGGGAATTAATGGAGGGGGTCGGATCTCTATGTATGCTCATAGTCAAGGAGCGATTATTTATTCAGTAGCAAGTAACTATCTAACAAAGAAAGAGCGTGATATGGTAGATCTCACAACATTTGGAGGTGGCAGAATGGTTAAAGATAGCGCTGCAGGATCTGTAAGAAATATCGTTTCAAAAAATGACCCCGTTCCCTTTCTCACAGACTCTTTAGGAATTCTTACTCAAAGCAATGTAACCCTCATTAGCGGAAGTCCCGGTACAATCTTTGGCATGGACCACGGTATTCGTGGGGACGCTTATTGGGGAGAAATATCAAGAGAATCACGTGAATATTGTGAACGTTGGGGGATTTAATGATGCGCTATCG
>JBDQID010000004.1:0-17037 GCA_040264515.1 Chlamydiales bacterium | reverse complement strand
GCTCTGCCCTCGATCTCAGTACTGCAGTGAATAAGCTTGAGTTTCTCATCGAATTCTGCAACTAGGCTATCTAATAACGCATTGCGGTTGTCCTTGGTATCACACAGCTGTTTCCCTTTAAGCAACTTATCACAAAGGGAGCCTCTTCCAGCGACACCACCTTCTCCGATGTTAAAGAGAAGCTTTTGTATTTCTGCTCGCTCTTCGTCTTCGAGCTCTCTTTCCCCTTGTAATTCTCGTTTTAAGCAATCTACTGCAGCTCGCTGAAGAATTTCTTGTAGCTCCAATTGTAGAGCGTCTGCAGCGTTTTGGCTCTCTTCTCTAAAAGAGTGAGCTTGCAACCAGTAACAGATATCTTGTGCTGTTATCTGATCGGTCTCTTTTGTAAAATCGGAGGCAACATTCTCTTTGATAAAGCGATCTGTACACGCGATGCGTAATTTTTGCTTTCCATTAAGGAGCATACGAGCTCTACCACCGCCTTGTTGTAATTTTTCTTTGTCCATATCGGAGCTTGCGACAACGATTGCTGTGGCGTCATCTGTTTGCACAACTTTTGTATCTGTTCCTGTGGATCTGGCTTCATCTAGATAGATAAAGAAGTCGCTTTTTTCGTGCCCATTGTCAAGCATCTCTTGAGCTTTTTCTTTACTGTATTCTATGACCATTGCCTCCGCTGCGGAGTCCGCTTCTTTTTGTAGAATAGTCATTCCTTTGAGTTTTCGATCGTAATAAACTATATTACGCTCCCTCCCAAACTTTTCGTATAGCTTGTTTGCTACCTCTCTATCGAGATCGGGTGGGCCGATGAGTTGTCCTCCACTATCGACAAGCATTTGCGTATCTCTGTTAATATCTCTCTCTTCGGGAAAGAGCTTGTCGATATAATCAAGTGTGCGTGCTGTATCGCTATCGTAGTGCGCTTTTTGAGGAATCCTTAATATCTCTGAATCTGTTTTATTATGAACGACGTCGTACCACTGGCTATCGGATTTTGGATCGAGCCTTTGTCGCTGCTGATGCAGCTCTTCGATCAATGTTGACATGGGTGGTGTTGCACTGAGTGCGAGAGTACTCTCTCCTGCAACGATACGGCTTGCGTAGTTGCTGTTGTACACTTTTTTGGTTACTTTGTAATGTTCGTTAAGAATTGCCCATTCTGCAACGCTACATTTAGCCGTGTGATCTTTATTAATATCCGATAGCAGCTGCTTACTCTCTTGAGCAAAGGTTGGATCGGTTTGCAGCAGTTTGCGTATCTGTTTTTGTCTATCTTCTATAACGAGCGAATCACTATCTGCAAGGCAGTCCATTACTCTCGTCACCAAAGCTTTAAAACATTGCATTCCAGAGCTGGGCTCTTGAGACATAAGCAAGCACCACAGCTCACGATCTTCAAAGGGTACATCGTCTATATTTGAGGGGTGGACTATTTGGTCATCCTTTATTAAAAAATGTGCAGAGTGGGCTACGATGTAGTCTGTGATGAGCGGCAGATCTTTTTCTTGAAATCCGTACTTCATTGTATCTTTCATCGTCAAAGCGATTGTTGTGAGGTGGTCGGTGTATTCGCTTGTGCTGCTTGGGTTTCCAGCACCTTCACACGGAACCGATATTGGGATGCCTTCGTTTTTGAGTTGGTGTGAAACACCCGAACGGTTTTCTACGCTCACAGCGTTGGGAAATGTTTCTGCTAAGGCGTGACGTGTTAGAATCAAAATAAGGCGATGCTCTTCATTCTCGAACCCTTGAATAAAGTCGTCATCACCGCCTGTTAAAAAAGTTTTCAATCTATCCCGATCTATAACCGTCTTTTCAAGAAGATCTTCTATTTTACTTTTGTATGCAAAATCAGTCTTACCTTCTTCTAAGGACTTGCCTCCAAGTAACGATTCGACAATCTCATCTGTTACCTCAGCTAACTTTGTTTCTGTTGAGATCGAATCTACATAATCTAAAGAGTTTCCCCATGCACGAAAGATGTCTCCAATAATTTGAGTTTGCAGTCTATCGACCGCGACCTCTTCTCTATCTTTGCTGTTGCAGTCGTGGAGGTGATCGAGGTTAATGTGTGATTCGTCGATAATTTTGATGCTTTTGTTTCCGACTAATTTCTCTATTTCAAGAAGAAGAGTGAGGCACTCTTTATCGTTTTTCGTTTTCGCTTCCGGACTCTTGCTTAAGATCGCTTTAATTTCGTTTTGCAGTGGCTTTTGGAAGGTATCTGGGGAGCATATCATGAGGTCTCCCCTTTTCATCATTCCTTGCAGTTCGGCAAGTTTCATTCTCAAGTACTCTTGGCGACGACTCCCTGATGTTTCGAATGTGACATCGTATACGGTATTGTGCATACCAGCTTTGCGATACGCTTCGTTGAGCTCTTTTTGATTTTGTCTTCGCAGGCCCGGAGGACTGACTAGCATCACGAGTGTGTTACCGTCGGCTTTGCGCAGTCCCATTGTTGTAAAGAAGACAGCTGTTTTTCCAAATCCCGTGGGCATTTGAACAATTTGCGCTGTATCTTGCTGAGGGAATTCACCGCTATCCCTCTGTTCTTTCGTCAAAATATTCAGCATGCTTTGAAGCGGTTCACCTTGATCTTCTCGTAACCGATAACCGTGTGTGGCTTCGATGTTTAGCATTGCCAAGGTGTCTAAGCGCTGCTTGCGTTGCGAAACGGTAAGGGGCTGATCTAGATTTTGCAGTAGGATATGCTCGAGACTATAAGCGCGTTTTGCATTAACAATCTTTCCAAACTCATTATGGGCATCTGGATCACCGGCTTCCACTTTTTCAAAAGCTTCGATTGCAGCTTGGGTTTGATCGAGTTCTGTTTTGGTGTAGAGGTATGAGAGTGCGAGGTTTTCGATGGTGCGTTGCTGTTCTTCTGTTAGCTTACTGTGCGGAAGATCGGAGCGTGTTTGCAGGAGCATTGCTGTGATGTTGTCTGCTGTGACATCGTATTGCGGATACCGCTCTTCTGCGAACTGATCTAGCTGTATTTTAAGGCTTTTCACCCGCGCTTTTAATGTTTTTTCCGATTGTGCGAGATGTTCTTGCATCCCTTCAGGAATCTGTGCTGGGTAGACATCATGTTCCTCATTTTTCTTATAACCAAGAAGCTCAGCTTTTAGACTATTGAGTCTTACTCTGTCTTCTTCTGAGACTACACCTTCAAAGCTTTTCGCTTCTAAAGCTGCGATCTCCCGCTCTCGACTCTCCAAAGTAACACTCTTTTTTGCATAGCTCAATGGTGCAAAGCCCATACGTTCGAGAGTTGACTTATCTTTAAATGTTTTTTTGAAAGCGTCATAAAGCGCTTTTGCTTTTTGGTGATTCTCTCGCCCTACTTTTTCACTGAAAACTTTTGCAGCTTTTGTTTCTGGCTGTAAATGATCTGAGCGCAGAGCTTCTGCTTCCTCTGGATTTTTTGCAATATGACTGATAAGTAACGAAGTTGCTTTAGCAAATTGCGCTGCGAAAACTGGATTTTTTGGGGCGGGGCCTGAATAATCTTCAAGCAGCTCTTTAATATACTTTTTATCATATGTCGATTGATAAACAACAACCTCCCCTTTCACCCCATCTTCCCACTCCTTTACGGTCTCCCGTCCATGTGTAACGCTCGTTTGTAATTCAGCTCCCATAACCACGCGTTGCAGCTGCTTCATCCCAGGTGATATTGCAAGATTTGGATCTAATATATGATCAATGTAGTGCTGTTCAAAAATGGAAAGCGGTGCTGGGTCATCGAACTTCGCACTAAACATTTCCACTGCTTTTTTATGCTGATATGTTATTGCGTAATGTCGAGTGAGATAGAGGGCTGCTTCGCGATTTTTCGGTGTTATTTTCCCTTGAGGGCTCAGATCGTACTGGTACGCTTTTCCTCCATTTGTCAGCAGCATCCGTATTTTTTCTTTTCGTGTGGCATCTTGAAAGAACAACGCTTTATTTGCATTTAATTTCTCAATTGCAAGAAAGTTAGTAACGTTTTGATCTACCACATCAACAACGTTTTGATCTACCACATCAACAAGGGCGTAGTTTTTATCGAGCATCCACTTACTGCTCGTACTGGACCAGTTCAGTTCAACAACTTCCTCCTTTAAAGGAATTTGAAGTTTTTTGTTTGTGTCATCCAGGCCCCACACCTCTGTTGCGGCTCCTGCAGCGTGGCAAAAGCCAGAGATAGTCTCTTTCAAACCTTTATCACTTAAACTTTGCAACTCCCAAAGCTCTTCACCACACGTCCGAACACCAGCGCCTGAAACATCGTAAAGCGCTCTGTTGTACTCATCTGTAAGATAAACCGCTTTTACCTCATCATTTTCTTTCATCCAGCAGCGCATATTTTCCCGGCGCTTCATAAATTTCGAAAACAGAGGCTCCTTATTGACTTCTTTTATCACTTTTTCAGCAGAAATAAATTGATACATCGCGCCATCAGCTCCTTTTCTAAAGACGCTTACTCTATCCTCTCCTTTAACTTCGAAAACATACCTTCTACTTTCTGATTCGTAGTAAATAGCATCCTCTGCGCCTCGATCAATCTGCACTTTATGCACAGGAATGCGCTTTTTCCCAAAGAGTTCGGTGTAATCACCTGTGTAGAGGTCGCCATCGATTTGCTCAAGGACTCGGCCATCGAGCAAGTATTGCCCATTGAGAAGGTTAATTTCGAAACTTCGCCTATCGATCTCTATTTTGAATCGACCTTGTCCAAGATAGTTCCAACCCTCGTCCATGCGTTTTGTTAAAAGAGTTCGAGCTAATCGGCCATCTTGCCCTTCGAGCTCGTTTAAGAATGGCTGTAAAACTCTTTTTTTCATGGATTTCTCATCGATACCGCCATCACCTGAGAATGCATCATCATTTAAACAACCTTCCAAACATTTGTTATGCTTTGTTTCATCCGAAAGAACTTTTTCCTTCACCTCATTGTAGAGCTTTTTCAGATACGGGCTGAGCTGTTCTGATTCCGAGGCGTAAAGAGAGCTCAGTTGATCGAGCTGTTTTAGAAACAGAGGAAGATCAGCTGGCTTCAATCCAAAGTCTAGCTTATACCAAAGCTCTTGAACTGTTCTTTCAAACTGGATGACATCTCCGGCTTTTCCTTTTTTCTTTGCAGCTGCGAAGCTGCGATTCTCTCCGACTTCTAAAAACTTCTCCCACTTCTCCATCGCTGGATTGAACCCTTCTACCAATTTGTAATTTCGAGAGCTTGTAGGAACATCCAGATGAACAGCTAGGTGAGCTCCTAAGCGGGAAAAATAAAGAAACTGTTGGAGCTGGTACTTCTTTTTGAATTGAAAGCTCTCTCCGACTCCATCCAGAGATCGAAGTGCATACCTGTTTAAAAACGTTGCTAATTCTCGGCATTGAGGATCACCTGCTTTATCAAGAACGTGATCAGAAAAAATAAGTTTTTCGAAAAATAGCTTCATCTTTTCGTTGTTGAAGAGGCTGTTATTCGCATCCAGATCACCTTCAATAGCTTCGATGCATCGAATGAGTCCTTCCACCTTTGTGGAGTCTGAAAGCGTCGGAGCTGCCCAATCGTGAAGAGCTGTGCCTGGATAGTTATGTTTTGCTAAGAGCTCGCACATTTTGTAAGGGTCGTCAGATTGCTCGAGAATGGAGAAAAAGTGTTCTGGCGTTCGGGGATCTCCTTCGAGAGCGGGCTCTGGGAGATCGAGTGTAACTGTTCCATGGTGATTGATAAGAAAAGGTGTTGGTTCTGCTCCAGAAGTGAATATTAACTTAGCGTAGCGATCGTCCCGGACGTCGTCTACTTTTGAGACCTGAAGATGATCTATTTCCTCAAGACGTTGACTATGTTGCTGCTGATCTGTAAAGAGTGCTCGAAGAAAGAGGTCTCTAGCATCAGTTTGTGGAGAGAACGATGGATCTGTGATCCACTTCTGAATACTCTGATTCTGCTGCTCCAAAAGATCTGAATCATAATTCACTACATCATCAGCTAAATCTGAGTCATAATTCACAAAAGAGCTTTCCTCTAAACAGTTGAGAAGTCTATCTGCATCGGGATAAAGCTTTGCGTCGAATCTGTGCAGCTGCTGCCTCACTATTTGATCCGCACCTGGATAAGCATCCTTTTTCATCGAAGAGATCGCTTTAAAAGCTGTGAGCAGTGTGAGCTTTCGCTCTTTTGCAGCTTCTTTGGAAAATGTGCCATCCGCGTCAAGAATCGGAGGCAAAGCGCGGCACGCTTGGTGCAGCGCTTCGCAAAACGCTTGTTTTTCTCCAGCTTGTGCTGGATGTTCCAGAAGCTCCATTGCAATTAATCTGATACTGTTTTGTATTTTTTTAAGAATATCTTGTTTTCGCTCAGGAGTGAACTCTTGATTTTCAAGACTCTCAACTATCCCGATGTATGCTTTTAAGGTCTTTACTTTTACATCCACTGGTAACCTGTACTGTTTTCCCTCACCCACAGCCCCGTCAGAAGAGCGCAAATCTATTATTCTATCAAAGTCAAGCTGGCTCTCAAAGCTCGAGAGCTCAACGTTATCTTGCTCGCCGATCAAAGGCGTTGTACGAGCGCCTGTGTAGAAGCACATTTTATTTTCTAAAGAAGCGTGCTTTACTTCCTCTTCTACCGGCTTTGCAGGTCGTTCGGCTCGTTTTCTCCGAGCATTTGCTGCAAAACTCTTTGCTTTTCTCTTTATTGCAGTTGCAAGTTTATCTAGTGAATTCTGCTGATTACATGCTACTACCTCCAAATTTATAAAATCCGATAGCTCGGAAAAAAATGCCTCAACTCTCTGATTTTTATCAACGACACCATCCTTTCTTAAAAGCATGTGTATATCTTCTGGCATTGCATCTCGATCTACGCCTTCGAACTGTTTTTCGAGATAGTCGTAAAAGCGCGAGGCTAATGTATCCCTTTCTTTGATCTCTGGTACTGGTTTAAGAACGTCAAAGAGAAATGTTGTCCAAGTGAGTTCCTCTCTATCTTTTGCATCTTTAAGCCCTGCAAGAACTCCAGTTTCTGTTGCAATCCAATCTATACAACTATTTGTCTTCCGGTCTCGAAGCTTACTTGCTATCTGCTCTTCCAGATTTTTAATATCGACTTCGAGAGCTTCGACCTGCTCTGCTTCAGCTCCGCTATCGAGCTTTTTTGATAGCTCTTGCATCCGCATCTCTTGTCCTTTCATATGGCGTAACAAATCTAATTTTTTATCTCGAAGGTTGGTAACAGTGCTATGGTATTGAAGAAGATTTGCTGAACAGTTTTGAAAATCGCCGATAATACCGTTTAGCAGCTCGAGGCTCGAAGTGCCTTCATCTTCTAGATTCATACGCTGCATCTCTTGGCGTAACGCCGTGAGTACTTTTTGGGTCCCCCAGTCTACATACACTTGCCCCTTCTTTGTCTCTACATACTCAGACTGTTCTAGCACACCTGTGATACGCTCATACTCACTCCGCAGCGATGCCATACTTTCCGAGGGCGGTGCTAAATTTTCTTCTACGTTTGAAAGATGCTTTTGTATCTGATTTTCAAAATTTTCCAAACTTTCCAAACTTTCTATTTGCTTTTGTGCTTCATCGATCTCTAGTTGAAACTTTTTCTGTAGAGAGGTCACTTCGCTGTCCTTTCCTTCTATTTCCTCTGATGATCGACCTCTTATGTCTAATAATTTAAGTTTCTGTTGAGCTTTCGAAAGAAGATGTTGATAGTATTTTTTTTGCGATTCTATATCGGTTTTTATGCTCTCTAATCGACCTGTTAGTTCTGATCTGTCTGTATCAGCTTTGCTCTTCCATTTTTCAACTAAATCATTGTGAGCAGCGAAATAATCATTAAGATCTCTGTTATCTACAAGCGAAGTGTAGGATTGTGAAATACGGTCAGCTTCTGTCTGTATGAGATCGATCTGTTGATCTAGAGTTGCTAAGTGTGAAGAAAACTCTCTTAGATCTCTAAGAATTCGCGTATAATCTTCTTCGGAAGACTCTTCCGTAATTGAAGCTTTTGTTTTATTTAAGCTATTAGAGCAAATTATTAATTTCTGAGATAACTGTTCTAGGTAAGCTACGATTTTTTTGTTTGGATCATTTGGATCTTCTTGATTCACCTTTTTCTGAACAGAGTCCCTCAGCTTTTCAAGCCGGGTAAGCCTCTGCCTTAAAGAGTCTTGCTGCTTTTTAATAAGCTGATGGATCTCTCTTAGGTGATTTTGGCTAATCGGTGGGGATGCTGGATGGCTCTCTTCCACTCCGATTCCTACAGCGCCTGAACCTGGGTCTGTAGGAGTCGGAGTGACTGTGGGTGCGTATAGTGGGACACTGAGAGCTAAATCAGCTGGACCTGTTGCTGCTCTCTGCGGCGGTGCTGGCAGTGGCGGTGCTGAGGGGTAAGATATATCTCCCACCCTCTCTGCTATAGGAATCGTATTAATAAACCAGGTATCGCTCCCGCTCTTTTTTGCTTGTGCTATTTTATCTTCGAAAAATTTCTCAACAAAGCGAAAGTTCTTTTCGTAACTAGCTTTCTCCTTTCCTTGTATTTTTAATATTTTATCACTGGATGCTGTTTCTTTAGCAAAATCACCTCCAAAAATATGAGCATCCACATTTTCAGCATCGCTATGGAATCCTTTATAAATCCTAAAGCAACAACGAATTGTTTTTTCTATTTCATAAGCAAGCTCTGGATTGCTCTTTGCTATTTCCATCAATTTCGGTTTTTCAACCTGGTCTGCTGCGTTCGGATTTGACTTTTCATCAAAAAGCTCGAGCATCGCGTTGAAATTCCATTGAACTCCATCGGTATCAAACCAGCTAAGAGCAGAGCCTCCTTCGGGAAGATCGTTTCTAAGGCCTTGAAAAAAATTAAGAGCTTCAACTGTTGCCATCTTCCGTTTGTAACTCTTTAGAATACGCTCATTAATTTCTTTAAGCTTAGGAGATTGTGACTTCACGCTAATTAGACGCTTTCTATCTGCAAGATCGCTTGTATAATCGTTAACTATACCGTGCTCTTTATCACGGAGCATCATAGCTCCGTTATCTAGACCGTAATGATCTCTTAAGGATTCGAAATAGCGAACAGCGACTTCTATATTTTCCTGTTTTAAATCTGTTTGAATAATTTTTTGTTTCTGGTAGTGGATAGAGCCATCGTAGCCCTCACTCCCCATAGAAGGAGAGGGAGAGGGAGATCGGAGTGAGTCGTCTTCTCTACGACCACCGATATGCCCAGACATTTGCCCTCCAATAACAAATTATTAATAAAATTCGTCACTGGTTCAGCTCCTCTTCTTGCCCATTATACATATAAAATACTTTATTTGAAATCGTTATTCCAAATTTATGAGACGGTTTGTTAGGTTCAACCGTACAAACAAGATTTTTATTACAATATGATTATAGGCGGTTTTTAGAATTCATCGACCCTATCAAGCCTCGCAAGATTTCTTAAGCGATTTTTAGATTTCATTTAATATGAACAACAACAGCCTTTAAAGAAAATCTAAAAATCGCTTATAATAACCGCCTAACTTTACCTGAAGAATTTATACGACTAAGCAGTGGCCCTTACAGGCCAGTCTGTAAATCTACCGAAGCGTAACCCCTCTTTTATCTTAAAAACAACTCCTTCTTTACTAACGGATGACCGTAGAAAACTCAAGATAAAAATACATTAATAAAATCTTAATATAAAACTTAACGAACCTTAAACACACCTCACTACAATAAAAGTACAAAAAATAACATTACGGTAATAGAGGATAAAGAAAAATGTCTCAAAAAATAAACCCTATGCAAAGAATGCACTCTTTTTTTGGTCTCGGAAGAAAAAACAAACCAAATAAAAAAAATCAAAGCGTTAATCTTTTATTTACCCCTCCTCAATCTCAAGCAACTACACCTCTAAATAGAGCCCCCAGTGCAGACTCATCTACTATGAAAGTCGCTGAAAAACACTTAAAAACAAAAACAACTAAAAAGAGTCGTCGGAAACCTGTACGCCGAAAAAGAGTTCGAAAAGCATCAGCTACAACTCGTCTAGAAAGAAACGCTGGGTATTTCGATCGATATTCAAGCGACTTGCAACAACTTTTCGATAATTTAAAATCTGGCTCTTGTACATCTGAGCACATTCGTTCTCTACCACAAAACATTTTAGATCCTATCTTATCGGCGGTTGTTTTATCTTACCCTGATATTTCCTCCACAAAAGAAGCTTCTGAGAGAATAAAAGCTGATCCTTCTCTTCTTTTAACAATCAACGATTCTGAAGGAAAGAATCTTTTAATTCAAATTGCAGAAGTTCTCGATATTATTCACCATCTCTATCTTGATGTAACAATACTACAAAGATGTGTAAAAGACCTTGAAGAAGGAAAAGAACTCTCTTCTACTGCACTAGATAACTTCACCTCTTTCACTTATGGATTTTATCCTATCGGTCAATACAAGCTCTTAGAAAACAAACAAGAAAAAATAGACTTTCTTAAGCAAGCGATCGATCAAATAAAAAACAAAAATATCCCTGTTCTTAGAAAAGCCATTAAACCTTTCTCCGATTTACATAAAAAACCAAACGAATGCACTTACGATACCTCTTTAGATCGAGTTTGCACCTCCTTAGAGAAAAATTTTGCGGAGATGGCTACAACAGTTACAATGGTTGGAGCTGAATTTTCAGGGCTTCTTAAACAAGGTGGATTAGCCGAGGCTATTGAAGGGATGGCAAGGGGTGTTAAAGAGCATAATCCGGAGAACAACGTTCGTCTTGTTTTTCCAAAATACAGTACTCTTCCACAAGCTGTTTTGGATAGTATTACGGAGCAAAAAGAGTATCTCGACCATAATGGTAAAGCTTTTACAGTACACACCGCTCATTTACATGGAATTGAAATTCACCTTATTGAAGATGATATTTTCAGTTTAGACAAAACTAACCCTTCTATATATGGGCCTGATGGTGAGACGCAAAAAAAGCGCTTCGCCACTTTTTCTTCTCTTGCAGCAGACTTAATTGGTGCGCTTGATGACGACGGGATTGTTCATCTACATGACTGGCATGCTGCAGGTGTTGCGCTTAAGATAAGAAATCAAGAAAAGTTAAATGAATCCGGTGAGTCAAAAAGAAAACCCATTGTATTTACTTTCCACAACAACAACAGAATGGCTCAGGGACGTCTCACATCAAACGCCTATAACTACCACCTTCTTCAAGAAGCTTATCAAGAAGCTGGTATTACATCACATAACTCCAATTTCTTCGTTGAGACTCTAAAAGCTGCCGATATGGTTACAACAGTTTCAAAAACTTTTGGAATGGAAGCTCAAACTCCGCGCCTTGGAGAAGGAATTTCTCGATCTGTCAAAAAGACTGCTGAAGCTGGAAAATTGATAGGAATTATCAATGGAAGTAACCCTCACCGTTGGAATCCAACAACAGATAAAACTCTTCTGAATTGGAAAGATCCAGAAACAGGAGAGGCTACAGATTTGAGTTTTTCTCCAGATAATACCGACACCCTTCTTACTCAAAAACGAAAAAACAAAGTTCAACTGAACAAGTGGCTACAAAAGCATCTACCTCAATATTCGATTGACCCCGACAAACCGACTGTTTTTTATGTTGGCCGATTTGATTCTTATCAAAAGGGTTTAGATAAATTTGGTGAGGCGATGGAGGCGACGCTCAAGAATGGTGGACAATTTATTTGTATGGGATCTCAAGAAGATGGGACCGCTACTAGAATCTTGGATGAGTTACAAGAGAAGTACGGAGACAAAGTTATTTTCTTAAGAGATTACAAAGCTGAAAATGGCAAATACTACTATCAGCAAGGTGATCCAGAGCTGGGTCGTCAAGGGATCGGTTCTGTAGTGAGAGCTGCCTCTGATTTCCTTCTTGTCCCCTCTTCTTTCGAGCCTTGTGGGCTTGTTCAATTCGAAGGATGGCTTTTTGGAAGTCAAGCGATTGGAGCGAATACCGGAGGTCTTGCAGACACAATTATTGATGCAAGGGAGAACAAAAATCAAGCAAACGGTTACCTCTTTGACAGAAATGGAAAGGGAGATGAATCTCTTAGCGGAACAATTGCCACAGCTTTTAGCGATCTAGCGGAGAAATCTGATCAGGAAAAAGCAATATTTATTCAGCGAATGATGAAAGCTGGAAAAAAGTACAGTTGGATCACTTCACCTCACGGCCGCTCTCCCGTTGAAAACTACCTTGCGACATACAAAATTGCGCAAAGAAATGCTAGAAAAATCCGTCAACTACCTTCACAAGAGCACCATTTCGATATTCAGCAGCATCTTTACCAAAGAGCTATCACCAATCCTTATCTAAAGACATATAATAGTACGAGTACGGGTATAGAAGATTACTACTTAGCACAACGCTATTTTTCAGACAGCGCGACGAGTCAATCGCTAGAAGAGCAGTACCACAAGCTTCATCCTGGTATGAGACAGCAACTGCCAAGTCCGTATAACAAAAAGTCTTCATCTACAGAATACAATAAGTTCGGAGCTTTTGCAAAACAGAACGGTGTTAAATTCGTCTACCCTGCAAGTCATAGAGATGCTGAGTCTATCCAGGTTAAGCTAATTAATGAAGAGTCTGAAATTATTTTAGATTTAGAGAAAGATTTAGATGGTAATTGGAGCCTCGATGCCCCTCATATTACAGAAGGGCAAAGATATCAATATATCGTGGATGGAGTAATAAAAATTGATCCCTTCGCAAGAACACAAACAGTTTCAACAAAAGAGAATCCAACTCCGTGTTCTGTTGTTACGAGCTCTAAAGAGCATAAGTGGCGAGATGCAGAGTGGATGAGCAATCGCTCTCGTACTGCAGCTAAATCAGGCCCGATGAATATTTATGAGGTGCATCCAACAACTTTTAAAAAGAAAGAAGATGGAACCCCCCTTAACTATAGAGAACTTGCAGATAAATTAGTTGCGCACTGTAAAGAGTATAAATTTACGCATGTAGAGCTAATGGGAATTCTAGATCATCCTTGCGAAGCTTCGCTCGGATATCAAGTGAGTGGATTTTTTGCTCCGAATAGCCGTCTTGGGACTCCGGAAGACTTTAAGCATCTAGTGGAGACTCTACATGAAAATAAAATTAGCGTTGTTTTGGATTGGATTCCAGCACACTTTTCGTCGGATTCATACAATATGAGTGATCTAGAGCAAACAGATAAAGATAAATACACCTCGCTAAGACATTACTATGGTTGGGGTACTCGTTTTTTTGATTACCGCAGAAAAGAAGTTCGTGATTTCCTACTCTCAAGCGCTCATTTTTGGCTTAAAGAGATGCATATCGATGGGCTCCGAGTAGATGCTGTAAGAAATATTTGTGAGGCAAAAGATAGCAAGACATCTAAGCTATTTTTACGTGATTTAAACGCTATGGTCCATTCAGAATTCCAAGGGGCTCTCACTATTTCAGAAGAGTACTCTGGAAAACATAAATCTACAGAGCCTTTCCATAAAGAAGGGTTAGGCTTTGATATGAAGTGGAACATTGGGCGTTCACAGAAAATGCTAAACTCTTTTTTTGCTTCTCCCGATAAGCGAGAAGATAAATACCAAACTCTTGTACAAGCCGTTGAATGTGATCGATACAAAGACACTGTAACAGCGTTTTCACATGACGAAGCTAAAGCTATGAGAGATCTAGCCACCTCTAAGAACAAGAAAGGTGCTGCAAAACAATTAGAGAATATGCGTAGCATGATGGGACTGTTTATGGCATCCCCTGGAAAGAAATTGATGTTTATGGGAAGTGAACTTGCCACGTCCGATAACTGGGAAAATTCCATTGGTAGAGGTCCTGGTTTTGTAACGAAGGGCGAAGAAAAAACAGATGATCTGCATGAACAATACCGTGCATTTATGAAAAAGTTAGGCGGTGTATATCAAGATCACAAAGCGCTTTGGGAAGTTGACAGTCGTGAAGATGGATTTGAGTGGTTAGAAAAAAGCGATGAAGATTCACAGCTTCTCGCTTTTCGTCGAAAGCCGAAAAGTGGAAATTCCGTGCTCTGTTTTAACAACTTTTCAGGAAGAAGGGCAAAAGAATTTTCATTGCCTCTTCCAAAAGGTCTTGATATTGAAGAGTACTCACTTAATCAATTAATCAATAGTGCATCCGATGAGTTTGGAGGCAGTTCGGATCCCGATATTTCGATTAAAAAAGAAAAGAATCGCGAAGGAAAATTTGTTGGCTATCGGATTTCGATCCCCCCACGTTCTACTGTGTTATTAGAGGAGTTAAAGGGAAAAGAAGTTGATGCAACAAACGTTAAAAAGCTCAAGGCTGTAAGAACTTATGATTTAATCGGCATTAAGAAGTCTGTTTTATCTACGATCCAAAAAATCAAGAGCTTTGCAAAAAAAGTTATTGTATCTATCGGGAAGTTCTTAACATTTCCATTGCGTTATTTCGGATCAAAGAGCTGGTCGATTCCAGGAGTTATCCTTCGACTGCCAATCGCATTATATAAAAAGGCGTTATCTAAGATACGTTCTTCTTCAAAAGCGCCTTTTTCTATCATAGAAGAGCTTTTTGGGAAAAAGAAGCGTAAGAAAACAGAACTTTCAGGAAAAGATGTACGTCCATTTATCAAATACGCAGCAGCTGCTGCTGCTGTACATTCGAGTGCAGAAGAGTGGATTAAGCCTTGGTATGACGTGGTGGATGCTTCCGATTTAGAAATCAAAGGCACTTTACCGGGAGATTTAACCGCTAATGGTAAGGTCTTTTTCGATAAGAAAAGTGGATTAAAGGTTATGATTTCTGAGTCTAATAATAAAATATTAGTAAGCTTTGGTGCTTTAGGTTCGGATAAGAGTGAGACAGGCAAGAAAGCTTCTAAGAAAATCGGTGCTGGAATCGGAAACTTATTGGGTTACAGCGATTCTATCTATGATCAAGCAAATGAATTTATTTCTCTTCTTAAAAAGAGTCCTCTTTTAGAAGGGAAAGAGCTTACTTTATGCGGACAGTCCCTTGGTGGAGCCATTGCATCATATGTAGGTTTACAGCAAGGAATAACAACACGCTGCCTAAACAGCATGCCTTTAGGTGCTGGGCTGCAAAAAAAGATCGGAAGTCGTAAATTAGACGATGCTGAGAAGTATGTGACCCACATTAGTGTCAAAAAGGACTACCTTTCTGATATCCACCCCGTTTTAGGTAAAGTAGACGCTGTGATCAACAAATTAGGATTTAGAACAGCTGGTAATTTCGGAAAAAGGTTTTTAATTCCTTCAGCTTACAACAAACGTTTCGAGACACATTCTTACATATTCTCTAGCATGTTAAAACATGCAGGCATGGAAAACTATCGAACAAAACCGTGGGAATTGAAAGAAAATTCAATGGGAAGAACTATTCTCAATAATGCTTATTAGGGTCCATCCGGTAAGAAATACAACCGGTTACAATTAATACTACGAATACAAGTAACAAATGGATAAAAATGCCTATTTCGTCTTCATCACCAAATTTTAATTACTCAACTTCTATACCAAATATAGAACAAAGTAATAAATCTTCTCCACTACTTACAACTAAAGAGTCATCTCTGACTTATCATGAGACTCTTGGTATGGGTGAGGTTGACACTAAACATGAGTGGAAAAAAAAGCCTTTACTCCAAAAAATCAAAGCTGTTGCTATTTCTATTTTAAAAGTCGCCCCGATTCCTGCGATAGGAATTATTAGCGCAGCCCTACTTCCAAACCCTGCAGGCATCCCTATCTTAATCATAGCAGCACTTATCACATCTGTTTACGCTTTTAAAATAGGAAAATCATACGTAAAACTTTTTCGTGGAAATAAAGTCTCTCCTCCACTTCCAATGCCTTCAAACGTCACTCCTCTAGGACAGTTCAGAAAAAATTCTGTTTATATAACTTCGAGCGGAGAAGAAAGTGTTACTCTAAAACGAGCTCTTATAAAAAATGCAAAACATTCTATCGAATTATCCGGAAATTACTGTTCTGGAGCAGTATTTACAAACATCTTAGAATCTATGAAGGAGGGATTAGGAAAAGGAGTTAAGGCTAGAATTATTGTTGATTCAACGATGTTATCTGACAGTAATCGAAAAAAAATCAAAGAGCTAGCAAAAGAATACCCTGATAATTTTGTCTGTATCATCACTTCAAAACAGTGGAAACATGCTCCAACATTCAGATCTCATAGTAATCATTCAAAAATGTTAATCATAGATAACAAGTACTGTATTGCAGGAGGAACTGGTATTGGAGGAGGAGAAGACTTTGACACCCATTTTGAAAACGCAGCGGATCGTTTAAAAGAGAACGAAGATCAAAATGTATTTGCATGTTTTTTTGAAAAAATGTTCGGTAAAGGGTTTCGCGATCAAGATGCTCTTTTGAAGGGTCCTATTGCCCAGACTGCAAAAGGAGAGTTTTTGAAACTTGCAAAAAAATGGGCTCTCGATGCAGATGAAATTCACGGTAAGCTATCCCCCCACGAAGCTAAAAATTGGAAGGCTCATCCTGAAGAGATCGCAATTATGGAAACTCTACTTAAAAGTCATCCCGATCAAGAAGCTGCTTTTATTACAGGTTCTCCAGAACATGGCAGTGCAAACCGCTGCAAAGAAGCTTATTTAAAACTGATTCGAGAAGCAAAAAGCGAAATTCGCATTGGAAACATGTTCTTTGATAGTAAAGATATTAACAAAGCGCTAGAGAAAAAGCTTAAAGAAGGAGTTAAAGTCACCGTTATTACCGAGGGAATGCCCCATAAGCGATATCGAACCATCGGAATTTTTAACACCAGAAACTTCTCTAAATTAATTAAAGCTGGAGCTAAAATTTACGCATACAATAGAAAAGATACTCTTTATCATAAAAAAGTAATGACAATCGATGGGAAAATAACCCTTATTGGAAGTGCAAATATTTACAAACGCTCTTTTGAAGCACAGTGCGACGAAAGCGTTATTGTTATTAAATCTAAAAGCATTACAGAACAAGAAAACG
>JBDQID010000003.1:0-17398 GCA_040264515.1 Chlamydiales bacterium | reverse complement strand
TTTCTCTCTTTAGCCCAGTATGGGAGTTTAAAGATAGGCTTAATCCTTTTCGAAAAGATAAAAAAAATATTTTTTTGCTCCTTGCTAAAGAATCGAAAATCGCCTCTCATAATTTGGATTACATCCATCATTGAGAGCTTTTTTGCTAATAAACTTTTTGATTTGTTATGATCCAGATAAGAACAGTTTTTTCGCAAGGGTCTGTCGTGGGACAAAAAAATATTTTCCTCTATTTGTTATTGTTTATTTCACTATTTTCCTTCTCTTACACTCAAGAGAAGACAAAAGCGTATGCGGGTGCTTATCGGATATTTCCTGTTGATCGTCCAATTGAAGTGGTGACCAAACCTGGTTATCTTTATACGCATATTGAAGGCTTGGATCCTCAATGGAAGCTAAGCGTATTAGGAACAATAGAAAAGAAGCATGAATCTATTTCTGGAAACGGAAAGGTTCGCCTCTTTAAACCTACGGGAAACAGCGGTTTTCACATTGTAGAAGAAATTCAAGCGAATGGAACATTGAATCTTCGCTTGGTAGGACAGGTTCAAAAAGGATTCCGCTACTATATTAGAGAAGATACCGTTACAGTTTTCGAAGGGTCGCTAGAGTCTGATGAATTAGAAGATATTCCACCAATTACTCTTCCATTCGGAGATTATACTTTTCAAGCTGTGGCCACAGGATATGGAACGCCTTATCCCCTTGAATTTTCATTGAATTCAGATCAATCCCCTTTAACATTGGATGTATCACTTGAAATTAATCACGCTGTAGTGCGTATCGCGACAGATCCAGAGGAGATCGGAGATGGAAGAACAGTAATTTTACGTCGAGTTAATCCGGATAAAAGAGAGGTTTCTTGGAAGAAGGAAGTCATGCTGAATGGAGACTATATTAGCCTTGATCCAGGACAGTATACGGTTGAATTCCCTCAAGTCGAAAATTGGGACGGTCCTGGTAAATCAAGTGTTCTTGGCAGATTTAATTTTGGAATTAAGCACTCCCCATATGACGTTGTTGGACGGTATAGCTCAAAGCTTGGAAATCTACTTGTTAAATTTGATACGGGATATAAAAAAGAGCGATTAGATCGGGTGCGCTTTTGGCTTGTTGATAGCATGGGAGAGCGGATCATGTATCCCAAGGAAGGTTTTGTTGTCGAAAGCAGTGAAGGAGTCCAAAGAGAAGTACTTGTAAGGGACTTGAAGCCAGGAAAATATCATGTAGAGTTTCTTGTTCCAAATTCCGATAATCTCTTTGCCCCCTTAGAGCCAAAAGAAATAACAATCGTTAGTAATACAAAGACTGTACATGAGCAAACATTAGAGCCTCGTTATGGAAATATTCACGCTTTTGCTGATATTTTGTACTACGATAATATGCTGAGTCTTTTTAAAGAGAGTCCAGAGGATGCCTATAATATGGTGCCTTCACTCTCTCTTCTCGATAGCAAAGGAGATGTAGTTGTTAATTCAGATACAGGAGATCTTATCGCACCAGAACTGCTTCCAGGGGAGTATCAGGTTGTTTTTGGTGATCTACCAGGTTATTTAACACCGCTTACAAAAACGGTAAAAGTTGTAGCGGGAGAGCTTTTAGAACCTATCGCTGGAACGTATGCTTCAAAAGGTGTTACGGTAACAATTCATAGTAATAAGCCGGATCAAGAGTGGACGCTTCTACATGAGGGGAATAAAGTCATCTCTTCTCGTGGCTCGTCTGGTCCCTTTGTAGTTCCTAGCGGAGAGGAGTATAGCCTCGAGGCTGAATGGTTAGATGACTATCACGTCTCCCTTCTTCCGGGAGAGTCTTTTGCGTTAGATGATGAAACAGATAGTTTGGACGCCTTCATTGAGTATGCACCTGATCTTGTTTCTATTTCTTTAGATGTTCCGATTCATCTAAGAGAAGGTGATGCTGTAACAATGACACTGACCTCTCACACAGAGCATCCACAAGTTGTGCAATCAATGGAAGAGATTGAGGGACGTGTCTATTGGAAAGAAGAGGCAATACCCGCAGGCCCTTATACGGTAAGTTATACATTGCCGTCTTATTATCAGCCGTTTCCTTCCCATGAAGTTTATATTAAAAAAGACGATGGCAACGTCCTCATGCCTGATTTTAAAGGGGCTCGTAAACTGAAAATCAAGGCTAATTATGTGGGTGGAAATTACAACCTTATGCGCCATGGTTTGATCAAGGATGTACGTGCAGCGCAAGGTGGAGATTTTGATTTTGAGAATCTTCTTCCAGGAGAGTACTCATTATCCTTTAACTCGGAGCAGCCCAATAGAGCAAAAGCACCAGATAAGATGCAGCTTAGCATTCCTTTTGATAGTGATGTGGATGTAGCTGCTGATTTTCGCTTTTATACTCAGCTGAAAATCAATTCAAATGTTAATGATTATTCAGTTACCTTTGTGCCTTTAGATAATCAAGGCCCCATGTATACAGAGAAAGTAGCGAATAAAAAAGAAGCTTTTACTCTTCTTGAAGGACGCTATCGTTTGAAGTTTCATCCCTTAGATGGAGCTGCACAGAGTAGATACGCGAATAATCACCCAGACCCAATTGATCTGTTTCTTCTCGCTGAAGACACTCAAGAAGTTCAAGCTATTTTCGAGGCTAATCGCGGTGGTCTTGTGGTTACTAGTAATTTAGATTACGCCTCTTATACAGTCTATGATATCAGTGGAGATGAATCTTTGCTTATTGGATCTTTTCAAGGAAAACATTCTGTTATTCCATTGACTTTTGTTGGGCGTTACCGAATTGTTTTTGATGAGATGAAAAATTATCAAACACCGGACACTCAAGAGATACAAATTCGAGAGAATCGTCATGAGATTGTCGGAGGTAATTACCGTCTAGAGCTGCCTGTCGCTTGGGTTCCAGCAGGACCTACCATTATCGGAGATGTGTATGGGGATGGAGGCTCTGATGAGCAGCCAAGTCGTACAGTAGATATGAGCGCGTTTTCTATTGGAGTATTCCCTGTGACAAATACGCAGTATGCGGAGTGGCTTACAAAAATGGCTCGCGAAGAAAGGGTTAAGTATATTGCAAGAAACGATTTGAAGGGGCAGGTTGTCGATTTACAAGGCCGTCTTCTTTTTGAAACGTTCGCAGCGGATCGAGACTCTCAGATTAGAGCAACCCAAGGTGAGGGCGGGTTTAAATTTGCTCCACTTGCAGGAATGGAGGATTATCCCGTGATTGAGGTTTCATGGTACGGTGCGAAGGCTTATGTAGATGACATGGGATATCGCTTGCCAACGGAGGCTGAGTGGGAAAAAAGCGCTGCTATTGAAATCCCTTTAGATGGGTCACCGATTAAGAAATATCGTTATGGAATTGGTAGTAATCAGATTGATAAAACGCGTGCTAATTACACAGAAGTGTACTCAAAAAAGAGTATTGGAGCTGTAAAAACAAAACCTGTGGGCTATTACAACGGTGTGAATATGCTTGAATTCAGTGATGATACGGAGTTTCAGCTTATGGAAGACGCCTCTCTTATTCATAAAGAGTTTGGTACAAACCGAGGAGAAAGTCCTTTTGGCCTTTATGATATGAGTGGTAATGTTCGTGAGTGGGTTGCGGATTGGTATGATCAAGATTATTATAAGTTCATAGAAGAACGCGATCCTCAAGGTCCTGGATATGGAACTTTAAAGGTGAGTAAGGGTGGCTCTTACGATAGTGTAGAGTATGAACTACGAGCTTCGGCTCGCATGCCCCTGCCTCCGGAAAATACCGATGCCTTCACGGGGTTCCGTGTTGTTATCGAAGCTCCAGCAGAAAAAAAGATGATCGCATCACCTTAGTACTCTGCAAATATTTGAGCTCACTTTGGATCAATGACTTTTGGATAGGATAGAGTCTTACCACCCTTCTTTGCCGATGAGGGGAACAAAACGAACGTGTTCGATTTGTTCTTTGAGAAGCTCTCCGCTTTCTGCGTAACGGATACAGAGAAGCTCTTGGTGGGCACTTCCTCCGATAGGAATGATAAGGCGTCCGCCGCAACTCAGTTGTTCGCAGAGCTCATGGGGGATATTTGGGGCTCCTGCTGTTACAATAATAGCATCGAATGGAGCGTGTTCTTTCAGGCCGAGAGTGCCATCTCCGATAGAAACAGAGATATTATCATAGCCAAGAGTTTTAAAGCGCTTTTTTGCCTTGTTTGCTAGTAGATCGAGTCTTTCAATAGAATAAACTTGTTTAACTATTCGGGATAAAAGAGCTGCTGCATATCCAGATCCTGTTCCGATATCTAATACAATCGAATTTTCAGTAAGCAGTGCCACTTGGGTCATTAAGGCCACGATATACGGCTGGCTAATTGTTTGCCCCTCTCCAATTGGTAAAGGGGCGTCTTTGTATGCAAACTCTTTTACAGAAGAAGGGACAAATAGATGCCTTGGAACGGTTTGCATAGCTCGGATCACTGCGCGGTCTTTGATACCTCTTGGGATCAGTTGGCGCTCAACCATTGCTAGGCGTTCTTGCTCAAAGGCATCTGTCATAAGTTATTTGGCTCCTGTATCGGCCAATTTAACTTGTTTGTTTCCATTTGTAGCTTTTGAATTTGGCTGAGTCTCAGTGATAGCACCTTTAAGAACTTCGATTTTTGCACCGTCATACATCTTTAGAATAACAGTTTCCTCTTGAACGCGTACAACAGTTCCGATGATACCCATTGCAATGACACGGTCGCCTTGCTGCATGGAGTCGCGTTGCGTATCTAGCTCTTTACGTCGCTTTTGCTCTGGGCGCCATAGAATGAAATAGAAGAAGACTAGAGCCACAGAGATCATGATCATTGTTTGCCAAAAACCTTGTTCTCTTTGTGGAGGTGGAGGTACAGCTTCTTGGGAGTAAACTGTGTTTGTAAGAAACGCAGTGAAAAAAAATAGAAGCGAGTAAAACTGCTTTTGCATGTTCGAATCCTTTATGTTGGGTATATTTTACAGATCTTTTGATAAAAGGCATCTAGGCTATTCGCAGCAATAGAGTGCCGCAACTCTTTCATGAAATCAAGATAAAATGCGAGGTTTTGGATGGTTACGAGCGTAAGTCCTGTGATTTCATCGACGTTAAGAAGGTGGCGAATATACGCTTTAGAGAAATTGGATGTGTAGCAGTCTAGCTGCGGGTCAAGGGGTGTCATGTCATCGGCGTACTTACCGGCTTTAATATTGATTTTTCCAGACCAGGTGAACGCTGTTCCATTGCGGGCATTACGTGTTGGCATCACGCAGTCGAACATATCAACTCCGCGCATAACAGCTTCGATAAGGTTGCGTGGAGTACCGACTCCCATTAGGTAACGTGGCTTTTCTTTCGGAAGAAAGGGGAGCGTTGCATCTAAGGTGTCATACATGATTGGAGCTGGCTCTCCAACAGAGAGACCACCGATGGCATAACCGTCAAAATCAAGAGCTCGGAGCTCTTCGGCAGACTGTTGGCGCAGGTCCGGATAGACACCGCCTTGAACGATTCCGAAGAGGCTTTGGTGCGGTTTTAAGGAGATGTCTCGGCAAGTTTTTTCCCAGGCGTGTGTAAGCTTGAGCGATTTCTCTATTTGCTCACGAGTTGCGGGATAGGGAGCACATTCGTCAAATGCCATGACGATATCGGAGCCTAAAGTTTTTTGAATCGCCATGCTTTCATGTGGGCCAATGAACTGTTTTGAGCCATCGATATGAGAGCGGAAGTGGACTCCTTTTTCTGTGATTTTGTTTAAGTTGGAAAGAGAGAATACTTGGTATCCACCAGAATCCGTGAGAATAGGACGATCCCAGCGCATGAAGTTGTGTAACCCACCAGCTTTTTCGATAATTTCCATGCCAGGGCGTAGTAGAAGGTGGTAGGTATTACCCAAAATTATTTGGGCATTGATTTCTATAAGATCCCTGGGAAGCATAGTTTTAACAGCGGCACGCGTTCCTACAGGCATGAAGATTGGAGTTTCTATTTTACCATGAGAGGTCTCAATGGTTCCCAAACGAGCCTTGGATGTGGAGTCTGTTTTATGAAGGGTAAATCGCATAGTCACTTGCTTTTAAGTTAGTAAAAAGAGAGATAGTATACAGAATTAGAGTGGAAAAGTCTAGGGGGGGGGCTTGCCAATTACAAAACAGGTAAAGAGGGTTAATAAATAGATCTGTTTATGTTTTTATTCTAAATGTGATATAATTAAAATGTTTAGTTGTGTTTATTTTACTTACTTGAACTTTATAAGGTTTTAGTAAAAGGGAGGTCGAAGATGGCAGCTTTTATGAATTCAGGATCAACCCCTTCAGAAAGAAGGGAAGGGTTTTCTGTAGGTTCAGAACAAAAAAAATCTGAAAGAGCAGAGAAAGTAGTTGGTGAAAGTAAAAGGGTTGAAACTACAGCATTAGATTCTTTGGGATCGTTATCTGCAGATTATTCAAGCGATAGAAAGAGGAAATTCACCTCTTGTGGAGAGATAAGAGAGCATATAGATTCAGTGGTAGCAAGGATATTTCGAGGGGAAGCTACAAGTGAGCTGTTATCGGATAGAGACGCTTTTTTAGATGAAGCGATGTCAGGGAAGAGCGTAGAGCAATTTTCGAGTATAATTAATAGTGTGGCTATCAAAGCACAAGAAACAGTAGTAGAGGGAGAGCTAACAGAGAAAGTTATTAAAATAAAAGAAGATGATATGACTTTTTATGTTACTTTAAAGGAAGGAAGAGTCAAAAGCCTTAGACTTTTAGGGTCAAAACTGGGTAAGGGCGCATTTGGACGGGTTAATAAAGTTTATCATTTAACAAAACATAAGATGGAGGCTTTAAAAGTGTCATTAAGAGCTTCCAGGGAAGGCATATGGACCTTTTCTAATGAAACAGGGGTCCTGCGAGAGCTACAAGAGAAAAGTACACATATTCCGGGCTTACAAAAAAGACCGCACCGAGCAAAATATATTCATTCTTTAGCTAAAAAGAGTTTGCATGAGGGGTACTTTGCACCACTGTATGTATCGGATCTTTTAAAAAGTGTAAAAAAGGGCGAGTTAACTACCAAACAGAGAGTGCAGGCAACTTTAAGATTGATGAATGCTCTAAGGTATTGCCACGGTAAAGGTGTTACAATTGGAGATATTAAGCTGGAAAATATTTTAGTTGATTCAGACGGGCAGTCTGATTTTGCAGACTTTGGTTCCGCACGTTCTGAGAGTAATCTTTTTGCATCATCTGCTTTTGTTCATACAAAAGCATCATCAGATAAAGAGACTGCAGAAAAGCTAAAGATACAAATAAAGAGAGATAAAGATCCGGAGGTAACAGCTTCTTTGTTGAAGGCGCATGATGTTTTTTGTTTAGGGCTTAACTTATATCGAATGTTTGCTCAGGCAGATCTGTGTACTGCATATGATTTATCTACAGGTGGGGAATATCCAGATTTAAGTACTCGAAACATAGATTTATCGACTACGCGTTTTAATGAAGAGCACCAAGCGCTCTTTTCTGAGATGATTACAAAAATGACAAACCCCCTAAGCTATAGAGCGTCAATGGAGACGGTGTGTACTGAATATATCCCGCAGCTTCAAAGCTTGCTTTTAGAGTCTTATTTGGATGGGGAGGCTAAACGGTCAGTTTCTCCAAATCCATTAGATAGCTCAAAGACTACTCTCTCTTCTGACACTTCATCTGAAGAAGAGAGTCAAGAGGGTACAAAAAATCAACTAGGTGGAGTTGTTTTGCCTGAGGCAGATTCGGCAGATGGATTTGATAAGAGTGGTTTTTCTAATCCAGATGGCTCTGATGGTGGATGGGAATTTTAATAGAAGTGTTACTTTAACGAGAGTCTGATTTTCTACCTTTTTGTGTTAAATAACGTCAGCTCGACTCTTAATTCCGCCCTGTCTACTGGTTTATAGAAATAGTTTTTAGACCACGGTAGTGGTCGCACCTCTCTTTAGCCCAGCACTTTAGTGCTGGGACGGGATAGTAAGAGCAGTGTGCCGCGGCAGCGGCACCTCTCTTCTTTTTTAACTTTGAGATCCTGAGAGATGCCACTACCGTGGCATAGATTTTTTTCTACCTTTCCCAGCACTAAAGTGCTGGGCTAAAGAGAGAAACGATCACTATTGTGCTCTTAAGTAAACGCATCGTTTGTGTAAATTCGAGACCGAGCTGATAAAAGTTTTAAAGGCCCCTTGTTTTACGAAAGATGTAGCGCGTAAATGATTTAAATCCAAAAGTTTTAGAGGCGAGAATGGCTGCTTGAGCGCAGCTGGGGCGTATGAGTAGCTCGTGCAATCTTTTGGCCCAGGAGAGCCTTTCTTGGTAGGTCAATTTCCACGCTTTTTTAAAGCCGATATAGTCGCGCTTGATCGCGTAATTGGCAGCCATTACACCACTTGTAATTGCCATGGCAAGACCGTCTCCGGAAGCTGGATGAATCGTTGCTGCAGCATCGCCTATGAAATAGCAGTTTTTCCATGTGGGGTGCGATGCGATGCCAAATTGTGGTGCGGAGACCTTTTGCCAATCGGAATAGAGCATCTGAGCAGAAGATACTCTCTTGTTTGCCTTAACAGCTTGAAAAAAACTGTCGAAAAAGCGCGCCTCGACAAGGCCTGTAACATTTGTTTTGCCATCTTCAATATTTGAAATCCCGAAGTAGCCACCCTTTAGCGAATGCATCTCAAGGGTTTGTTCCATTTCAATTCCAGAGAAATGCGCTTTTACACCGACAAAGTGTAACGGCTTTTTTTCTGTGGCAATTGCTCTTCCGCTGCTTACTATAAGATTTGGAGTCGTAACAGATTCTCCATTGGATAGATGAAGACGAAAAAGCGCACTCTTCTCGATCTTATCCACACGCACAGAAGTAAGAAAAAGAGCCCCTTGTCGCTTTGCTCTGAGTGCTAATTTGTTATCGAAGTCGTAGCGGGAATGAGAGCCTGCTGCTAAGGGAAGTGTAAATTCGAATGAGCGATTGTTGCAAACGTAGCGTGTTTTGTTGATCTCTCCTTTAGGAGATATCCCCCATTCTTGAAGAATAGAGAGGCATTCTGGTGAGAAAAATTCACCGCATACTTTATGTGATGGAAATTTCCCCGCATCGATGAGCAAGGCTGTTTTCCCCAGGTCGGAAAGGCGGTTAGCAGCGCTAAGGCCTGCCATACCGCCACCAATGATTACGTATTCGTACTGTTGATCATAACGATCCATCTGAATGCCCAAAACCAGTTGATGCTCCATGATGCTGGAGCTATTTTAGCTGAAGTTAAATAGCTCTCCCAATCTTTTCGAATGAAAGAGCGCTGAATAGAAATTAGACCATCGTGGGAGATAAGGCGGTTTTTAAAGAGGAGAGGAGCGCTTAGAGCAAAGAGTTGGCAGGCGATCCAGTGGCGGTGTAGGTCGTTGATAATCACAGCTTGGTTGGCGTTTACAGACGCTTTTTTTAGAAAAAGCACGATCTCCTCATCACCTAAATGGTGGCAAACAAGAGTGCTTGTAACGACATCAAATGAGCTATTGATGTCTTTGAAATCACCACACTCAAAGCTGAGGTTTTTAATCTCGCGATGATTGAATGTAGCACAATCAACTGCTTGCTCGGAGAGGTCAACTCCGATAATTTTTGCTTCTGGATACTTTTTTGCTAAACGCGCAGTGAAATCACCTCCACCACAACCAACATCCAAAATAGTTTTTGGCGGGTGCTCAAGCGTGTCAAATGCACGAAAAGTTGCGCGATCACCTCCAAGAAAACGACCTACTTTTCCAAGTTTTTTAAGGCAGTCGGTATACTCTTCGCTACTGTAGTGCTCGCTACCAAGATCTATAAGTTCTTTTTGCTCTGAGCGATTTGGCTTGTGGTTCATGCATGGCCTCTTTGTAAAAGGACGCCTTCGATGGAAAGCCCTGGGCCAAAACCAAGCCCGCAGCAGAGGGGGTGAAGCTCAGCGTGTTCTAAAGTGCGCTCGAGAACAAAGAGAAATGTAGCGCTAGACATGTTGCCATGTGATGAGAGTGTATCCCATGACGGTTGGATGGATTCTTTTGGGAGATCAAGCGCGTCTGTTATTTTTTCTAAAATTGCTTTGCCTCCTGGATGTACTGCCCAATTACAAGCGCTATTTTGTTGTAGCTCCGGAGAAAGAGTGTGAACAAATGAGCGAATATTTTCTGAAAGAGCTTGGGGAATTTCCTTTGAAAGCTTCATTAAAAATCCTGTATCGCCAATTTCCCATGTCATTTCATTCGATGAGTTTTCGAGAAGAAAAGAGGTGTGATTCTTCATTGCCCAAAGCGGTTTTTCGTTCTCGTATGGATGGCATCCAACAATTACAGCTGCGGCACCATCGGCGAAAAGAGCGTTACCAATGATGTTATCGAGGATGAAGCCTGTTTGAAAATGGAGCGAACAGAGCTCTGTGCAGACTAGCAGAATACGGTGTTTTGGATTGTTCTTAGCGAGTGAGTCAGCAATAGATAAGCCCTTAAAAGCTCCAAAACAGCCCATGAAGTTTATGCCCAAACGGTTGACAGAAGGGTTTAGCTTTAACGATTGAACCAGTGAGCATTCGATTCCGGGTGCGGTCATTCCAGTGCAGGATACAGAAATAACATGAGTGATATCTTCAGCTTTTCCTCCCCATCGATCGATAGCTGTAAAAGCTGCTTTGTGTGCAAGCTTTGGAGCTTCTTTTTTGTAGATTGCGTTACGCTCAGCTGTAGATGGCAGAGAGTTATCGAAGAGCAGGCCTTTATTCGAGAGTTTAAAGTCTGGAAGGACGGAGTAGCGTCGTTGGATTTTTGCTTTGGAGAATATTTTTTTTAGAAATGACGCCTGTTTGTTTTTCCAGCCTAAGTTGTGAATAAGGCTCGATGCAATTTCTTCTTGAGTGTAAGAAAAGTTGGGAAGTGCTGTTCCGATAGATAAAATATGTGAAGACATCCGAGCATGTTACAAGCAAAAATGAATTGTTTCAATGTCAATATGTAGGACGGGTTTAATTAAAAGTAGAGGTTTTAATTGTATTTGCTGTTTGCAATTTCATTGCAAGTAACTTATGTGTAGTGGTATAATGCAATTATTTTTAATATTTAATAAGGTTTATATTCGTGTTAGTTGAAAATACAATTGTTTTGGCAAGTGGATTAAGTGGGATTGGTGGCGTTGCAGAAGAGGCTAATCACCATCTGCGGGGCGTGCCTCATAGACTCCTTGCTTTGTCTCATAAAATTGCACAGGTTGCGGGTGGAGCATTGATGCTTAATGCAGCCGCAGCTCTTATTACTGGAGGCAGCTCGGTTGCCATTCCTGTGATTGGAGCTTTACTTCCTCTCGCTACTAAAGCAGCTCTTTCACTAGCAGAAAAAATAGGCAAGGGAGTCTGGCTTGCACAGAAAATAGATCGACACATTGGCCATCTTGGACAAGCAGTCTCTTTAGTATCTTCAGTTGCTTTACTTGTTATGGGCTCTCCACTTTTCAGCGCTGTAGGTGTGGCTCTTGGTGTCAATGTTCTTTATTGCGGAGTAAAAACTGCTAAATCACTTTTCGGTTTATATCAACGCTTTGGCGATCTTCAGCGTCGCCTTCAACAAGCTGAAGCAGATTTGACAGCAGCAAGGGAAGCAGCTCTTCTAGTTCCAACGTCAGTTCCAGCTCCAGCTCCAAGACCAACACCGGTACCCGCTCCTATACCGCCAGCGCCCGTACAAGATCCAGCACTTATTGCTGAACGAGACGCACTCATTATAGAGCGAGACGCTCTAGCATTACAAATAACACAGCTAGAGGATGCTTCAGCCCAAGAAGGGATTGCGTCAGCAGCACTTATTGCTGAACGAGACGCACTCATTATAGAGCGAGACGCTCTAGCACTACAAATAACACAGCTAGAGGATGCTTTAGCCCAAGAAGGGACTGCGTCAGCAGCAGTTGATGAAGCGCTTGCAACGCTTGTAGCGATTGAAGCTCAGTCAGTAACAAGGGATACAGCACTTGCAGAGCTTGAAGAGCAAGTCAGAACTTTACATGAGGAGATTGCATCGATCAACGAGAGTCATGAAAAAGAGCGCTTAGAGCTAGAGCAGCAGTTCTTCCATCTTCAGGGATTTCTTGAGGCGATGACAGCAGGTCGTCGAGTAGCTCTCGAAGAGAATGAGAAAATAAATAGGATGCTTGGGGAAAAAGAGAGTGAAGTTTTTTTGTTAAAAGAGCAATCTATACAAATGAAAGCTGAGATTAGACAGGCTCACGGTAGTGCCGCGGCTTCTGCTATATCCCATTCGATACCGCCATCGGCTTTTAGGCAGGTATCTCTTGAGTCTTTTGAGGAGGGAGGCTTTGGAGGTGAAACAAAAGGAGACTTGGGTGATAGCTGGATGGAGCCTTTGGGTAGGGATGAAATGAGAGATGCTGTGCGTTTACATGCAACACCTCCACCTTCTTTGAACCCGGAGTTTCAAGCACAGCTAATCGGTGGACAGCATCCTTGGGTGGAGATGAAGTTTTCCCATATCATGGATGGAATAGTTCGCGATATGCAGCAAAAATTTAGAGCTGAGAGTTTGGAAGATTTACAGAGAAAAATTAGCGCTTTATTGCAGCCAGCGGAGCAAGCTCCCTTTTTTCAGCAGGCGCTTACTCTTTATCGAGCGATAGTGGAGCCTCAAGTTTTTACTAAAGATGGTATGCCGTATTGCACAACGCCTTCAAAACAGCGTGAACTGATTTTTACTTTTTTAGAGCGAGCTTATCAAGACGAAGCTTTTTCAGCGCGTTTATTGGAATATTATGCAGTGGATAGTGAAACACAACGAAGTGAATTTGCTGATGTGCATTTTATTCTTTTAGTAGCAGACTCTCTTTTTTCAGCTCCTAATCTACAAACATTTAGTAAAAAACTCGTCTTTGAAGTGATCCATCATGGGATGGTAGAGGGAACATCTTCTGGGTGGGCCTCAGATGTGCAAACTCTAAAGGATCGCTTAGAGATGGATTTTAAGGCTGTTGATAATACAAGCTCTTGCATGAAACTTCCAAAAGGTAGAGTGAATCTAGAAAAAGCAAAGGGGAGTTTTGATTTACACGGTTGGCTTGGTTGGGCTGTAGGCGGGCTTAAATTTGCTCCAGATCGAGCGCAAAATTTTTCATCGATTTTGCATTATGACCATTTTACTCTTGGAGAAGAAGCTAGATCTGTTAAGTGTTTACGTTTTGGAACACCGACGATAGGTACTAAAATCTTACCTGAATTTTCTCTTTTTGTAGCCTCACTTAAAGCTCAAGAGAAAAAACACGTCTACTTTAATCATCAGAGAGGTTTTGGTGAAGATGGAGAACATCAACGCGTTAAAGCGATTAAACAGTTGGAGAGTGATTATCCAGGAACGTTTTTCTTGGTGAACCTTCCCTTTGATGGAGCTTTTTTTAACTTAGGTGGCGGTAATATTCAGGAGTTAACAGCTCAATTTAAGAGCAGTATAGAGGAGAATAAAAATGGATTTTATTTTCCAGAAGGAGTCGATAAAGCTAAACTTCACGATGTCATTGATTCTGTTAGAGCGGATTTTTTTCCAGGGCGCGATGATCAGGCGGAATTGACAGTCGAGGAGTGGAAGACATTCCAACTACTCACCTACGCTCGTATTGAAGAGTATCTGTGTGTTGCCTTAGATGTAGACTCTTACAACTCTAGTTGTAAAGATGCTATTGATCGCGGTGGTGTGATGAGTGGACTTCGCTACTATATGGGACTTTTTAAAGAAGGTAGAGAAACCGATCCGGCAGCGATTCAGGATTTTAGAGCTATTCTTCACTCACCTGCTTTCATGGTAAAGAGCCAAGCTATTATTGCATCTCACGGAAGACGCAATCTTATTTTGAATGCGATCGGTTTGTTTGAGTCATTATCAGACGAAGAAAAAACGCGAATTCGTACAGAGTCTGCTTTTTATACAAATATTATGGCAGGCGTTGAGCACAGAGTTTCAGTTGAGGCTGATTCAGAGCAAAGTACGCAGCCCTCAGCAGTAAAGGCGAAAACAGTTTGGGAATATAATCAAGCGATTAAGCTTGATGGATTTGAGCGTATTGAGGAGAAAAAAGAGGACTATGCTGACGAGGTTTTATCTAAGGTTGAAGGCTCTTTAGTGGAGAAAGACTTCCTCAGACGCAAAAGGATTGTGATTAACGGGGAAGAGCTTCAAGAGGGAGACGGTATTATAGAGGCATTTTATACAAAACTTGGATCTTTATCCGTTGAGCAAGCAGAAGCTGAGAAAATTGCAAAGCTCTGTACACAGGCGCTTTTAGCAGATGTAAATATATTGGCGTTTCAACGTTACCGAAACGATTCCCTTGGCTACGCAGTGTTGGCAAGACAGGTGGCAGTAGAGAGTGATGAGGTTAATTCTATGTATAATATTGAATTAATAGAAGGGAGAATTCATATTAAAGCTGTCACTTACCAAGAGATTGCCAGTACGGATGATCCAAATAAGCGATTTGGTGAGATTAAATGTCAGGTCAATTTGGATTTTCAATCACAAAAAGCTACTCTTAGTTGTGAAATTGTACAGGAAACGGTGGCTTTGACTGATTAATAATCGAAAAATATAGGGGAGGGGAAGGTGCCGATACAAGCGTCTCATCCATTAAGAAATCCTGTGATGCTAGAGCTTCAAGAGCTCTCATCAGGATTAACAGAGGAAAAAAAATCGGATGAGAGTGAGCAGAGCTCTTTTTCCTCTTTTGAACTCTTAGAAAGTGATATTTCAAATACGCAATTTATTCATATTGTTGAGGAAATAGAGGCTCGTCTTTTTGCATCTCAAAAAGATTTTACTCATTGGAGAAGAGTTGCTTATAGATTGGTGGGTATTATGTGTAGAAAGCCAATGCTTGGTCGTAAAGCGGTTGAATCTGTTTTAGGATTTTTATTTCGTTTGCCCTATTGTGATCTGTTTTTAAAAGAGCAGCTCTCTTGCTTTTTATTAGAAAAATTAGGCAAAGAGCAAGAAAATGACTCTGCGTGCCAAACTTTAGTTGTTCATTTAGTAGGTTACATTAAAGATAGCAGCTCTGTTAAAGAGATGTGGAGTTCGGGAAAGCTACTGCTTTTTATTTCGGATGCGGAGGTTTTACATCGAAAATGGTTTCTTAGGACTCTTTTGGAGAAAATACAGGAGGAGCCTGAGTTTTCCTTGCAAGGCTTGGTTTTTTTATTAGAGAACGCTCCTAAATTAGGGGTTGGCTCAGTAAGAGAAGGTTTAGAAATGTGGGCGTTAGATCACACATTGACGGTTTTAAAAAAACAGTGTAGCCAAGCAAATGAATATTTAAATCGCTTTAGAGAAAAGAGTGATTTAGCGCGTCCTCTTCTTTGGAAAATATTTTCAGATATTATTTTGATTTATAATTCTAAGACTTTAGATCAAAAGCAAGGAATTCGTTATCTTTTAACTCTTTTAAAAAATGATAAGATCCCCCTGAAGTATGCTTCTCCTTTTGCTTATAAAATTCTTGACTGTTCTAAAGAAAAAAGAAAAATCCGTACCTGGATTAATCGTATTTTGTATCGTCGCGGTTTTCCTATGCTGAAAATCAGTGAGGCTCAAGTGCAAAGATCTCTGATGCGCCTTCAAGAGCAGGGTAAGGATTGGAAAGTTGCAATAGATTTTCAAGAAGCACGTATTTTTACACCTCTTTTTCAACTTTGTGTTTTAGAAGATATTACTGCAGTAACAGCTTTGCAGGCGGGAGGCAAATCGATTCTTTTTGGAAGGATTTTTCATGAAGAGTCCATTCCTCAATCGCATCGCTATCGACAGTACTTAGGAAATTGTTTTCGGTGTATCGGAGAGTACGCAACAGCTGCGATGAGGGATCCTGAGCAGCTAAGTGTAGTACAAAGAGTGTTTAGTAACGCTCTGAAAAATTGAAAGAAAGTGGCAGCAAAAAATGTTTTAAGAGCTTTCTATGAAAGGTTTATTGGGATATGTTTGTGCTCAAGGGTTTATGAAAATAGTTTTTAGACCACTACTGTGGTCTAAATAACGTCAGTTCGACTCTTAATTCCGCCCTGTCTACTGGTTTATAGAAATAGTTTTTAGACCACGGTAGTGGTCGTTTCTCTCTTTAGCCCAGCACTTTAGTGCTGGGACGGGGTAATAAGAACAGTGTGCCGCGGCAGCGGCACCTCTCTTCTTTTTTAACTTTGAGATTCTGAGAGATGCCGCTACTGTGGCATAGATTTTTCTTCTACCTTTCCCAACACTAAAGTGCTGGGCTAAAGAGAGAAACGACCACCTGCCGTGGTTTAGAAACGATTATCATAAGCCATTGACCAGGGTCGAATTAAGAGTCGAACGACGTTAATAGTAGTACGACCTGCACATAGCACTAAATATCAGAATTCTATGTTAGGTTGATGCGAATGCGGAGCAACCGCGCTACAAGTAGTGAGCCATTGGATAAAGGGTAACGCAACTCTAAAAATCACTTAAAATTAGTTTTTGAAAACTCCTAAATCTAATTTTAACAGAGCCCTGCTTGTTGCAATTCTAGGCCGTTGGCCTGGTCGTACAGATAAACGGTACTTTGAAAATACTTTTTCTGTCGTTTTTGTCTTGAAGAAATTCAGCGCAATGTTTTATGCTTTTACTTCTCCAAACGGGGTATTAGCTCAGTTGGTTAGAGCGCCACGTTGACATCGTGGAGGTCAGCTGTTCGAGTCAGCTATATCCCATCAAGAAGACGCCCTCATAAAATGAGGGCGCCTCCATTTACGGAGCTATTCACTTACAATGTCTAAAAATAAAACAACAATTCCATTGCAATCTCTTCAGCAATGTACCGCAAGACTTCTTGCCGCAGCACTCCTAGAGCTGTATCCGGAAACAAAGCTGCTCTCTTCAGAGTCTCATCGGTTTGGGTTTCACTACGACTTCCTTCCTGTTTCAAAGCAAGAGTTCTCGATTACAGAGATTGAACAACGCATGCAAGCGATTGCAAAAGAGATGCGTTCTGTAACACACCAAGAGATGCTTCGTAGTAATGCGATTGACTACTTTCTTCATCATAATCAAACGTTCAAAGCAGCTTTACTGCAAAAAGAGCAGTCTCAGCTTGTCGAAGCGTTTCGCATGGAAGACTTTCTTGATGTTTTTACAGCGCCTTTCGTGCGTAATGCAAAAGAGATGCGCTCTTTTCAGTTAACAGATTTAACACTCTTAGAGCAAGAAATCGACGGTAGAGAGCTCTCAGTTATTCGTATTTCGGGCATCGCCTTTGCCGATAGAGCGTCATTGAAGCAGTTTTTGAAAACGAAAGAGAAGGCAAAAGAGTGCGATCATCGTCTTATCGGAGAAAATCTTCACCTGTTTTCTGT
>JBDQID010000002.1:0-18224 GCA_040264515.1 Chlamydiales bacterium | reverse complement strand
TCCACCAATGACGACACAGCTTATCGTTGTAATGGATGCTCAAAATGTCGTTTTCTTGGGCCCAAGAAAACGACATTTTGAGCATCCATTACAACGATAAGCTGTGTCGTCATTGGTGGAGTGCTTCTATCGAGTTTCGGATTTTCAACATTCAATGACTTCAACGGTAAGATATCAGAGGTGATGATAAAAAATACCAAAAGCAAAAAGATAACGTCCACTAAAGGAGTTAAATCTATAAGGCTGCTCGATGCCTTCAGTTGGGTTTTAAAATTCATACTCTTCCTGGTTGCTAGAAAGAAGATCAACAATTTCTGAAGAGGTTGTCTGGATTTCCAAAACGAACCCTTCAATACGACTTACAATGTAGTTATAAGCGACAACCGTTGGAATTGCAACAACAAGACCCGCAGCTGTTGTTACAAGTGCATACTCCATTGCGTCCCCAATCCGGGTTGTTGAGATGTCCATGAGACCGCTTAGACGCATTTCACCAAACGCTTGGATAAATCCAAGAACTGTTCCCAAAAGCCCAATTAAGGGTGCGATATGAGCAATAATCGAGAGAATCTTAGCGTTTTTTTCTAATTTTGCGATTTCGATTAACCCTGCAACTTCCATTGCATTTTCAATTGTCTCTTTACCTTTATTATGTTTTACAAGGCCGGCCTTCATGATATTAGCAATTGTTCCGCCTGTCTCCTCGCATAAGTTAACAGCTTGTACAATATTTTTTTCACCAATAATTTTACGAAGGTGAATAATGAACTTGTTCGTATCGACCTCAGACTTACGTAAGTGTAGAATTCTTTCGATAAAAATCGTAAAACTCAAAATAGAGCAGCCAATAATCACAACAAGAATGCTGTTCCAATTGGAAACATTTTGAACCATGTCTAAAAAGCCTAAGCCCGACGAGATATAATTAATTGAATCCATAATCCTTTTCCAATTTTTCTTGTGCTTTTTGTGCCCATGCTCCACCTTTTCTGGCGGTCGCTTCTAGTTGTTTGACTGCAAGCTCGTGCCTGCCTTGTAGCTCATAGACCTCTGATCGTAGATACATCGCCTTTAAACGCAAAGTAGAAACTGTGTCTTCGTTGATAACCCTAGAGAGCAGACGCATTGCTTCGTCAAAATCTCCAATATCACGATGACAACTACTTTGTTGAATCCAAAGATCGAGCTTTTGTTCTGTGCTTAAAACTCTTCCCTTCGCAGCGTTTTCTGCGTGTTGTAAAAAGTTTAAGGCAAGCTCTCCTTCGCTGCGCTTCAGTGCAATACGGCCTTGTTCATACCAGGTACGAGCGAGATAGTAACCTCTTTTTACATTTGCTTGTGCATATTTCTCTAGCATTTGCGCAATAAGAGCTTCAGCTTCTATATCTTTTTTTGCAGCAACCAAGGTTTGAACAAGTCCAAAATCGCTCTCTTCTTGTATACGAGGATAGATCGTTCCACGAGCAACAATAGGTGTTAAAGAGTGCGCTTTATTTTGAAAGTCCAATCGTATTTCTTCAAAAGCCTCTTCTGCCCACTCTAAATAAACTTGTTTTTTCGCACCTTCGACCTCTGTTGCTTGTCGCAATTTCACTAAAGCGCGCTCTAGAAGAGCACGATACCTGACGGTAACGAAGTATTCTAAGCTTGCTTGTGGAATCAAGTTATTCTCATACGCTGCATCAAAGGCGTGTCTTGCTTCTTCAAATGCGTGAATTGCTGCATTAAGATCAGCGCTTTTCCAAACGGTCCCATCGGAGCTTTTACGATCTTGCTTATGGTTCATTCCCAAAAGGTATTGAGCAACGATCAAGTAGGGAGATTGGGAATAGAGAAGTTCCATATTTTGTAGATGCCCTAAAGCTTCAGGGTTACCTTGTAGGTAGTCAGCAAAGGCGTAGTAATTAAAATAGGCGTTTGCTGCCCTTTTCGACTTCGGGTAGTTCTCAAATACCTGCCTGCGGTACTCTCTGACCACTTCAACATCCTTATGCTGCCAGTCGGCGCATTCAGCAGCCCAGAACCAAGAACTCGCAGCATATGGTGATTTTGGATGTTGAGCTGCGAGACGCACAAAAGCGCGTTCGGCTTCTTGATAGAGTCCTTGTCGAAAAAGAATAGTTCCTAACAAATTTAAAGCGTCATCAACAAAAGGGCCCTTTACATGTTTATCTACAACTTGCGATAAGGCGCGTTGCGCAGGCTCTTGAAAGTCTGCAAGGCCGTCTTCATAAAGGATCCGAGACGCTACAACACCTAGGAGATATAACACCTCATCTTGCTGATTTATTTTCAAAAATAGAGCGTTATGCTTATGAACCAGAGAGTCTAAAAGATGATATGCTGACATCCGAGCTGCTTTTGTATTAAGATAGTACTGGCTTTGCGCTGCATATTTCAGTGAAAGTGCTGCTTTTTCAGGGTCTACATCTGTAAGATTTCTAAAAGCTCTTTGAAAAGCGTCGCTGGAGCGCGTTAAGAATAGGGACGCCTCTAAAAACGCTCCCCCATTTTTCATTAGTCGCTGCCCTTCTTCAAACTCATTCAAAGCTAAATAATACAAGCCCATCGAGTACGGCCGTAGGGCTGCGAATTTTTCCTGTGTTAGAAGAGAGTAGATCTCTTTACGCTGCTCATACGTACTAGCAACTTCTCCCCTGAGTAAAAGAGCTTCAGCTTGTACCTCTAATGAATTAAAGCCTTTTTGTCCAGCAAGGAGTGTTTCTACATCGGCTAGCGATTGAGCGTCCTGGTCACTCTCTCCTTTAAGAAGGTAGACTCTGGCCAATCCTAGAAAAGCTTTTTCATTTTGATTAAAGCTAATGAGCTCTTTGAACGCTTTTTCTGCTCTCTCAAAAAAGAGTGGATTAGGCTGTTTTTCAATTCCCGCTTGCTCTCCGAGCTTTAAATAACTCCAAGCCAAATTAAAAAGTGTTCGAGGGTACCATGCAGCTTTAATTTTATTGCGCTTAGGGATCGCTTTTTCAAAGTACTCTGCAGCTTTACTGTATAGCCCTCTTTGATAAAAAGCTTCCGCATGAATAAAGGCGGCCTCATAGCGCAGAGACTCTTTTTCAGGGATAATTCCTAAAAGAGGATAAATTGCTTGTTCTACAGCTTCATACTCTTTTCTATGTAGATGAATTCGAGCAATATAGAGGCGGCTTAGATAGTAAAGTCTTACATCACTATCGTGATGAGCTAGAGTTTGAAAATAGCTCTCAGCTTCTTCAAAATCTTCTCTTTGAAAATTGAGCAGACCGAGCTGCCAGCTTACTTCACTATGATAGACAAGCGATCTTTTAGTACCAAGTTCAAGATAGCTCTTAAAAGAGTTAATTGCATGCTCTCTTTTATCTAATTTTTGATAGCTACGAGCTAAGAGATAGAGAATACCTTTATCAACTTCTGAGTAAGGGGTGGTCCCTTTTGTAAAAACTTCTTTTGAAAGATATTCTAGAACATTAACAGCTTCTGAGAAAGAGCCCGACTGAAAATGAGCTTCTGCTAAACGAAGTCTGATATTGCGAATTTTCTCTTCTAATCCTTCTCTGCTTTTTGTATTTACAGCAGGATACGTTCTCTTTTCAAGAGCTTCTAGTACTTCGATAAACAGAGGAACAGATTCGGTATAAAGAGCTGCGTCCACTAAGCGTTGGGCGTGAGCAAGAATATCTGAGTATTTCCGGTTAAGGCTATATTCTAGTCCTAGAAAAAACGAATGCTGATCTGCTGACCACTCTTCAGAAGCGACTAGTTTTTCTAAATTTTTCAAAATAAGATAAGCATCTTCCGTTTGGTTTTGCTCGTGTTTGAATTGCGCTCTTAGAGATTCGATCGCCAAAAGTAATTTATTTTCTGGTTCACTTTTTAAAAGCTCTTGTAATCGGCTTTCTGCTGAATCAAATGCTTTTAAATGAGCTTCCGCTGAAGCTAGACGCATCAAAATAGACGCATAAGCATTCTTATTTGCAAGTTCCTTTGCCCCAAGTGTTAGCATGTCAAGGTAGGCAATCCGAGCTGTAGCATAACCCTGTCTTGCCATTGCATCTTCAGCAATTTGGTAAAGTTCTCGTAGTTCTTCGAGAGAACTCTTTGCCTCTACAGCAGACAACGAGCCCGTAAGAGTTGTCAGAACAATGCCCGAAGAGATCACTATGCGGTTATATAATTGTAACATGGCCATTCAAAAAACCTTTTACTCCATCTTAAACAGGATAATATGACCAATACAAACAAATGTAAAGCCCTATTTTACTCCAACAAAAGCTAATGAAAAAAAAACTTGTTGCACATTTTATGAAAAGAGCATATGGAAGTAGCTGTGAATATATTCTCAATTAGAAGGAGATGTCGCCATGGCGCTAAGAACCACTACCAACCATCTTAAAGAGCTTCTGAATGCTGTTTCAGCTGACTTAGAGAAGGCTGAAGGAGGAAATAAAGCTGCTGCTCAACGCGTTCGAACGGGAACGATCCGCCTTGAAAAGCTCTCAAAGCTTTACCGCAAAGAGTCTATTAACGACGAAAAAAAGAGTGCGGGTAAACCAAAAAAGAAAGCGAAAGCAAAACCAAAAGCTAAAGCAAAGCCAAAGGCTAAAGCTAAAACTGTCGCTAAAAAGCCCGCTGCAAAGAAAAAAGCTGCTCCTAAAAAGACAGCACCCAAAAGAAGAGCGACTGCAAAGCTACCAACAAAGAGAAGATCCACACGATAATCCTGCGAAGGCGTTCGTTTCTTCATTCTGGTTGATAAAGAGGAAGGCAATTTAACTGCCTTCCTCTTTTTTTTGCTTTTATCTGATGGATGATGACCTTCGTATTAAAAAAAACATACAATGTGATTAACCTGCTTGCTACAGAAAGGTGGTGGTAAATCTTTTTGTTTTATAACTTGAAAAATACTGCTTAAGGAGGATTGGATAATGCTACCACTATTTATCGGAGGAGCTGCTCGTTCAGGAACAACACTCACTGTTGACATGCTCGGCTTACATTCTGAGCTTTCCCCAATTTACGAAACGGATTTTGTGATTACTTTTTTGGAGTGGATTAAAAAAAATCAGCCCTCTCTTTTAGAGCGTGCACTAAAATTCTGTCTCCGCTGGTCAAAAAGCCTCTCAAACCTCCCTCATAACGAAGCTGCACACGAGCGTTTTCATCACGGTCCTACCCATATATTGTTTAAAAAAGAGCTAGTAGAAGAACAGCTCGAAGTTTTTTTGCAAGATCTCAACAGTGATACAGCGGTCAATAAAGTCCGTAGCTTCATCTTCACACTCTTTGCCTCGCATGCCCAACACGATAACAAGCCGTTTTGGATTAATAAGACTCCGAAATACATCGCCTGGCTTCCACAAATGAAACTTCTTTTCCCAAAGATGAAATTCGTACACTGCATTCGTGACGGACGTGATGTCGCCTGTTCTATTGTTGAGCGCCCCTTTGGACCAAACACCTATATAAGAGCTGCACACAATTGGAAATCTTCGCTTTTACTAGGAAGAGAATTTGGAGAGAAGTATCCCGAACATTACTTGGAGATGAAATACGAAGATCTTGTTTTGGATCCCAAGCCAACTCTACAGTGCCTTTTTCAATTTCTTGGTTTCAAAGATGAAAGCGATCAGATCATAGAAAAATATCATAAAAATAAAGATGGCATCTCCCTTGTGGCCTCTCGGATTGGCAATTGGAGAAACACATTTTCCACTAAAGAGTGCCAAGAATTCTGGGAGCTCAATGGCTCTCTTTTAAATGAGGTTGGTTATCCACATGTCTGATCGAACGTCTTCGTTTTCACACTCTCTAAAAAATGAACTTTCCTGGACTTTAAGTAAACGACAACTCTGCGATCTCGAACTTATTCTCTCCGGAGCCTTCTATCCTCTCACAGGCTTTATGGGACGCGCTGACTACACACACGTAATAACGGAGATGCGTCTTACCGACAAGACACTATGGCCAATTCCCATTACTTTAGATATCGATGAGAAAACATCGAAAAGCGTCGCTCTGAAAAGAAGACTTCTTTTACGTAATACAGAGGGAATCCCCCTAGCGCTACTTCGTATTACAGACCTTTGGAAGCCCGATCTTGAAAAAGAAGCTACTGCCATTTACGGCTCAACAAATGGCACGCATCCAGGAGTCGCTTACCTTCTCAATCAAACAAATCCGTGGTATGTCGGGGGAGCCCTTTTACCTCTTCACTCCTTGCGCATATTTGACTTTCCCGAGCTGCGCCACACTCCAAATCAGTTAAAAAAGCTGTTTGCGGAAAAGGGTTGGAAAAACATCATTGCCTTTCAAACACGTAACCCGATGCATCGGGTACATTACGAGCTTACTCTAAGAGCGCTGAAAAAATTTGATGCAGGCCTACTTATTCATCCTGTTATCGGAGAGACCAAACCGGGAGATATCGAATATTGCACTCGGGTTCGCTGCTATCAAGCGCTGCTCCCCTATTACCCTCCTCAAACGGCCCTTTTAAGCCTTCTGCCTCTTGCCATGCGTATGGCGGGCCCTAAGGAAGCTCTTTGGCACGCTATCATCAGAAAAAACTTCGGCTGTACACACTTTATTGTGGGGCGTGATCATGCGGGCCCTGGCGTTGACCAAACGGGCCAGGCGTTCTATGGGCACTATGCAGCACAAAAGCTTTTGCAAAAGCATGAAGATGAAATCGGTATTGAGACGGTTCCTTTTGAAACTGTTCTTTTTGCAAAAAATCGCCAAGCGTACTTAAGCGCAGGTGAACTTAATGACGACGACGAAGTCGTTAACCTTTCTGGAACAGAGCTTAGAAATATCTTAAATCAAGGGCAAGCTATTCCGGACTGGTTTACCTTTCCAGAGGTTGCACACTGCCTGCAAAAACGGTATCCCGCGCGCTCTGAGAAAGGCATTACCCTTTTCTTTACAGGTCTTTCGGGCTCTGGAAAATCAACACTTGCCCAGCTTTTACAAAGCACACTGATAGGATTGCAAGAGAGGAAGGTAACGCTTCTTGACGGAGACCTTGTGCGCCGTCACCTTTCATCCGAGCTTACTTTTTCCAAAGAGCATCGTAATTTAAACATCCTCCGTCTCGCTTTCGTAGCATCAAAAATTGCCAAGCACGGAGGCATTACACTCTGCTCTGCGATCGCCCCTTTCGAAGAGGCTCGAAAGCAAGCAGAAGAGATTTGTAAAGAACACGGTAGCTTTATTTTAATTCACGTCTCGACACCTATCGAGATTTGTGAAGAGCGAGATTGTAAAGGACTATACGAAAAAGCACGTGCTGGGCTAATACCTAATTTTACAGGTATTAACGATCCGTATGAACAACCGCCTTGCGCGGATGTCACGGTTGACACATCTACAACAACACCAACAGAGGGTGTCGCACATATTCTCAACTATCTACAAAAGGAAGGGTACCTTTTAGATGAAGTATCAAAAAGAGAGACAAATCGCGATAGAAGCCGTACGAAAAGCGTCGAAACTGTGTCAAAAAGTTCAACGGAATCTCAGAGATGATCAGACGGTCATAAAGGCCGATAAATCTCCAGTAACTGTTGCCGATTACGCCTCCCAAGTCCTTATTGCAACAACTCTTTTAGATGTTTTTCCCGATGATGTTCTTGTTGGAGAAGAAGATAGCGTTGAATTCCAAAAGAATGAAAGCATTCAGCATGAAGTTGCACGTCTACTTCCTATGTTTTCTGATGTCCAAATCTTGCAAGCAATTGAAAAAAGCTCTCTTCCAAAGAGTTTTCCCGAACGGTTTTGGACAATTGATCCTCTGGACGGTACGAAAGGTTTTCTTAAAAAGAAGCACTACGCCGTAGCGCTTGCTCTTTTAGAGAGAGGAGAAGTTGTTGTTGCTGCTTTAGGTTGCCCAAATCTTTCCTCCGATCTAACTCTATCAGAACAAGGCTCGCTCTTCATTGCTGTCAAAGGGCAAGGAGCCTTTCGTAGTTCACTTTTCTCAATCGATGAGACTCCCATTAAAGTATCCGATCACGAACTGGCAAAAGAGGCTCTTTTCTGCTGCTCGGCCGAAAAGTCTCACACCTCTCATGATATGGTGAGTCGTCTTTCTGGTAAGCTTGGAATGAGTAAGAAGCAACTTCATCTCCATGGCCAGGGTAAATATGCGCTTGTTGCCAGAGGCGATGCTGCGGCATACTTTCGTAAACCAACAGACAGCGAATATGAAGAAAAAATCTGGGATCATGCGGCTGGCTCTCTTATTTTAGAAGAGGCTGGAGGAAATCTTTCAGATGCTTTTGGCAAACCATTAGACTTCTCTGTTGGTCATACGCTTTCGAATAACACAGGCATTCTAGCCTCTAATGGACACTTTCACAAAGACATACTCGATGCATTCCACACCCTCTGATACAAAGCAGATTCATAAATCGTACTGGCAAATCGTTTGGCAACAATTCCGCTCTCATGTAACGGGTATTTCTGCATTAGGATTTATTGTTTTTTTTATTTTGATGGGTATTTATGCACCCTTCTTCGCATCGAGTAAGCCTCTTTTTGTTATCTATGACGGAACGCTTTACTTCCCGCTTTTTCGCTATCTTTTTTGTGCAAGTTTCTATACGAAGCCGCTTGACATCTTTTTTAACCTCCTTATTTTCACTCTCCCTCTCTTTTTTCTCTCTTCTTTTTTCCTAAAAAAATGGAAACTGCATCTGCTGGTTTTTTGTCTCTTACTACAGCTTTCCCTATTTGCTTTTTTCTCTTTTGGAAAAATCGAAGACCCTGCAAGTGATCCTACACTCAATTATCAGCGCCACCTGGCACTACAAGAGAGAAAAATTTCTAAGTTCGAAGAGTGGACATTCGATTTACAATACCTCTCAGAGTACGGGAAGCTAAATAAAATTTTGCAATACCGCCGCTCAAAGGATCAACATCAAAGGTTCGAGAAATACGCAGCTGTTTACAAAAAAAATGCAGAGAGAAAATGGCTTCTTGGAGCTTTAGCTAAAAAGCGCACGGAGTTAATAAGCGAGGGAGACAAAAACAGCGAACTTACCGATTTAAAAAAGCTTAAAAGCGAGCTTTTAAAATCCATTCCAAAAGAAGCTACCATCATGCCCACACTTTGGGCAGTACGAGAACTCAATGAGCTTGGGGAGTTGCAAAGACATAACGACTACCTACAAAAAAACAGAACGGTGCCGCCAACAGAAGAGCTCTTAGGTATCAAAGCTGAAAAGAAGTACCTCGAAGATAGGCGCGCTTGGCTTCGAGAAGAGAGTGAGAAGCTTTCTTTTCTCGTGATGCCTCTACTCCGCTCTTTTCATTGGGAAGATGATGCGGGAGGCGAGCAAGATCTAAACCAGTATGTCGACTGGTGGGAGCTTACGCGTGTTAATCGAAAGGACATGGTAGCAGCCCTTCTCTTCGGTATTCGCATCTCACTTGTCGTGGGTATTATCTCGGTCTTTCTTGCGTTAATTATCGGCATCCCCTTAGGTAGCATCGCTGGGTATTACGGTGGAAAGATCGATATTGTTCTCTTCCGTCTTTTAGAGATTTGGGAATCTATGCCGACGCTTTTCATGCTCTTACTCATCGTCGCTGTCATGCAAACAAAGTCTATTTTCTTAGTTATCACAGTTCTTGGGGTTTTCGGATGGACGGGATTTTGTCGTTTTATCAGGGGAGAGACACTCAAACAACGCCACCTCCCCTATGTTGATGCGTGTAGGGCCATAGGGCTAAGCGATGCGCGTATTATCTTCTCACATATCCTTCCCAACGCGATACCGCCCCTACTTACTCTCCTTCCCTTTTCTATAATGGGAGCAATAACAAGCGAGGCTGGTCTTTCGTTTTTAGGGCTCGGAGAGGAAGGGTCATGTTCTTGGGGAGTACTGATGGAAGAGGGGCGAGGCGCTTTTCCAGGGGAGAGTTATCTACTCTGGCCACCGGCAATTCTTCTTACACTTTTCTTAGTTGCCATCGCCCTTGTGGGCGATGCAATGCGCGACGCCTTCGATCCAAAAATGCGCTCATAATACCGTCTCTGATGCTGTGACTGTAGCTTTGTCAAGCTTGAACCTTCAGATAACAGAACTGATACAGATTAACGTAAGCTCAATTTTTAATTTGGTCTTGTTTGGTGGTTTATGGAAATGGTTTTTAGACCACGGTAGTGGTCGTCTCTCTCTTTAGCCCAGCACTTCACTGCTGGGAGAGGATAATAATAACATTGTACCGCGGTAGCGGTACTTCTCTTCTCCTTTAACTTGAAGAAGTTGAGAGATGCCACTGCCGTGGCATGAAGATTTTTTCATCTTTTCCCAGCACTAAAGTGCTGGGCTAAAGAGAGAGACGGCCACTACCGTGGCCTAAAAATGATTATCATAAACCAGTAGACAGGGCGGAATTAAGAGTCGAACTGACGTTAATATTAGTACTCCCAGCGTATGCCACTAAATATCAGAATTCTATGTTAGGTTGATGCATATGCGGAGCGCCCACGCTATAAGCAGCAAGCATTGTATAAGGGATAAGGGGTGTTGGATGAAGCTTTATTCGAATTTTACGCTGCAGTAGACGGTTGCATTAAAATGGCGTTTTTATTTTTAAACAGCCAATTCGTTACAGCTCTGCTCAAAGGCAGCCCCATATGCGAAGAGTACCAAGGCAGTCTGAGAATATGATCTTTAGGGGTTGAGGAGTAATAACAGACGTTGTTCTCAGCTTTAGAATCCGGGCTAATAATCACTTGATCACAAGGGGCGTAAGCTGAGAAAAGCTGTTTTTTATCTATGACTTTAGAAACTTTTTTCTCTATATCCAAGAGTACTTTAGATTGATACGACATATCTTTTTTTGTAGTATAACCTGCCATAAGTTGGGGGGCGAGACTCAATGACACTGTGCCTCTAAGAGGTGAAGCAAGCGTTACAACTTTGTCCGGCAAAGACATTTGCCTCTCTTTTTCCTGACCGATTTTTGCAATCATTGCCATTGCCACAGGACCACCTTTAGACATAGCGACAATATCAAATGACTCTTTTTCTCTTCCAACAGCGAGACTCTCTAAGCGCTCTTTTACGTAATCGCTTTCATCATCAACACTCATTGAGCCATTAGAGGGCACTTTTATTAAAATCATTCTTGCATAAAGATCAGTTTTGTTAGCTTCAGTAACAATGCGATTAAACCCATTAGGAAGACCATGTATACCGTGAACGAGTACGAGATCTTTTTTACTCTCTGTCTGATTACACGTATTAATAACATAAGCGCTGTTTTTCTTATCCCAGCATTTCTTTCCTCTGAACAAGTTACTGTTGTACTTAATAGTAAAATCAATTGCATGATACAATCCTATTAATACTGAAAATGGAAACGTACAAAAATGCAATGCATTAAAAGTAATCGCTCTTCCAATCCAAACAGCTTTCTCTCTAAAAGAGTGATCTGCAACAGTCCCCAACTCTTTTTTTTGAGGTAATACTGTATTTAGAATAACAGTCAAAACAGATTAAATCCCACTAAATCGAATAATAAAACTAAAGATTTTATAGAATCTAATATTAAATGTATATAGTAAAGGAAAATATACACATAAACATACAGGTATAAAAGATGCTGGATTAACGGTTATTTATTAAGACAGTCTCCATAAATCCCATTTTAACGGAGCTCTCATGCTTTACATCCGAATTTTACACTGTAGCAGACAGCTGTATTATACCACGCTTAGCCAAACAAAAAAATCCCATACCAGAAAATCTAAACTTATGGCTAATCTTCGTACAAAACAGCATTGTTATTTTTAAAAAGCCAATTCGTGACAGATCGACTAGAGGGCACTACCATATGCGAGATATACCAAGGCAGTCTAAGAATATGATCTTTAGGGGTTGAAGAGTAAGAGCAGACATTCTTAGCAGAAGTTGAATCAGGGCTAATAATCACTTGATCACAAGGAGCATAAGCTGCAAATAGCCGCTTTCGATCTATAACTCTACAGACTTTTTTTTCAAGATCAGACAGAATCTTAGACTGATAGCACAAATCTTCTTTTGTGGTCTTTCCTACTATAAATCGAGGAGCTAAACTCAGTAATACTGTTCCTCGAAGAGGTGAAGCAAGCGTTACAACTTTGTCAGGTAAAGACATTTTACTCTCTTTTTCCTCACCAATCTTTGCGATCATTGCCATTGCCACGGGACCACCTTTGGACATAGCAACAATATCAAATGACTCTTTCTCTTTTCCAACAGCTAAGCTCTCCAGACGCTCCTTTACATAATCGCTTTCATCATCAACACTCATTGAACCATTAGAGGGCACTTTTATTAAAATCACTCTTGAATAAAGATCGGTTTTTTTAGCTTCAGCAACAACGCGGTTAAAATTGTTAGGCAAACCGCATCGACCATGCACTAGTACTAGGTCTTTCTTAGACGCTGTTTTATTGTGCGTACTAATAAGATAAGCGCTATTTTTCTTGTCCCAACATTTCTCCCCTTTAAACCAGCTGCTATTGTAATCCATACTAAATTTAACTACATTAAAAACTAAAATCACTATACTAACCGGGAGGGTACATAAGTGTAGCATATTTATAGCTACAGCTCTTCCAAGCCAAACACTCTTTTCTCTAAAAGAGTAATTTGCAACAGCGTCAATCTCTCTACTTTGAGGTAAAACTTTTCCTGTCGAATGATGTAAAATAGCAGTCAAAACAGATCCTATAAAATAGTATTTAATTAAACGGTAAGAACTTAAATTATCTTAAATTAGATTACAACTCAATCATACTAAACTAGACCGAATAAACTCTAGAACCTTAGGAAACTGAAGATTGCGAGGGGTGTGGTGCCTCACAGCTCTTTGTTATAATTCTTGGCTTAGCCAAAGGCTTTCTTTTCTCTGACTCGCGAATTCCCAAGTTACCATACCGATGATAATCGATACTGATGCTTGCCTCTCTTAAATAGTAGAGCAGCTCGACGCGGCCATTTGCTAAAACGGGTGCGTCAAAGATCGAGCAGGCGCCTTCGGCTGCAACATGACACAAAGAAGAGTCTGCAACGGATGCAAAGCGCAGGCGAGACGCCTCCCCGGAGCGTAGCCGAGCAAAAAGTGTGAAGTTATCTTCTTCGATAAATTCAATTCCGGGCAAAGTAAAATTTTTCCACGGCGCTATCGTATGGGGATGCCCTGTTACAACAGCTTCACCTCCACAAATTAAAATCGCTGCAAAAATACGAATCTGATCAATAAGCTCATCGCTCTCTTGTAAGCGGATCACAACATCTTTTCTAGGAAGGTAACGTAAGAGATTATCCTGTCCATAAAGGCGACTTGGATCGTGATCACGCTGAAAGAATTTCCACCAAAAGGTGTAACTGCTAACGCTTGCATTCCAGAGCTCTTTTTCCTCACCCAAAAGAAATTCTCCAAAAGGATCTAAAACTTCTGCTAAGTTTTCCAGAAGAGCTCTTTTTTCTTTTGGAAGCTCTTTTTGCTTCACCCGCATCAACTGCAATAAGTAGTTTGGACCACCAGCTTTAAGCCCTTGGCCAAAACAGCTCTCTTTGCATCCGCCAAACGGCTGGCGCCGTACAACAGCACCCGTAATCGCTCTATTAATATAGTAATTACCAGCATCGACGTTTTCTAAGAAAAGAGCTTGCTCCCTTGGATCAAGACTTTGAATACCAGCCGTCAAACCGTACTTTGTCATATTAACAATCGATATAGCATCGTCTAAATCATCCGCTCGCATTACCGCCAAAACAGGGCCAAAGAGCTCATTAAGATGAGTAAAGCTTCCCTTTTTGACACCCAATTTAATACCCGGACTCCACAACTGCTCGTTATCTGAATCTTGACAAGGCTCTAAGAGCCACTCCTCTCCTGCATCAAGCTCCGTTAATGCGCGCTTGAGCTTTTCATCTGGAGCACGCACAAGCGGGCCGATTTTTGTCTTAAAATCCCAAGCAGAACCCACACTCAAGCTCTGTGCAGCGTCGTGTAGCTGGCGACGAAATACCGGATCGTCATACACTTCAGCCTCACATACAAGCAAGCTTGCAGCACTACACTTCTGTCCTGCATGAGCAAACGCAGAATAGACTGCATTTTTTATCGCCAGGTCGCGATCTGCCATTGCGGTTACAATAATACCGTTCTTGCCGCCACTCTCCGCATGCACTTCCATTCCAGGTCTCTGCTTATAGAAAAACTTCGCCGTCTCTGTAGCTCCCGTTAAAAGAATCGAATCAATATGGCGGCTAGAAATAAGCTGTGTACCTTCTGGATCATCGGGGCAATTAATAAATTGCAGCACTGTTTTGGGAACACCTGCTTTCCACAAAATCTGCGACAGGCGCCATCCGACTAAAACAGCTTCTGGTGCCGGCTTAAAGATCACACTATTTCCAGCTAGAAGAGAGGCTACAATACCTCCGATGGGAATTGCACATGGAAAATTCCAAGGAGAGGCAACAAGGACAGCACCTTTGGGAAGCCATTCTAAATCTTCGAAACTATAAAGCTCTTCGAGACTACGCCTGTAGTATTCGACAAAATCAATTGCCTCAGAAACCTCGGCATCAGCCTCTTCAACAATTTTGCCTCCATCCGTTACCATAACGGCAATGAGCTCTCCGCGATAAATCCGCAGCTGCTGAGCGATGCTAAAGGCTATCTCTACACGCTCTTGAATAGTTGTATGCCTCCAATCTCCCTGAGATTGAATTGCGCAATCAATGACCTGTTCTATCTGCTGAGATGTTGCCTCATAATAGCGATACAACACCTCCTTCGAATAAGAGGGATCTTTTCTACTTCCCGTGGGATCTCCCTCAGACAAAGTCTCACCTCCGATCACAAGGGGTATCGTAGGCACATGCTTACGATACGCCCACTTACCTAAGAGCGTGTGTATCCATTTTCGGTTCGCTTTTGAGGAAAAGTCTGTATTAGCTTCGTTATCAAAGGGGGTTTGCAGCTCGAAGGCGCTCTCTTCAACGAGCCTGTCTTGATTTCTTCGTGCAGAGCAACTTAGCTCTTCGATTTGTTCACATGATTCCGTAAAAGCTTCAACTTGCGCCTTCCACTGGCTATCACCGACTTTCATTCCAAAAGAGTAGCGTAAGAAATTTTCATCTCCCGTATTCTCATCGAGGCGTCGTATTAAATAAGCGACAGCGTTTTGAAACTCTTCTTTTCTTGCGATGGGGCAGTAGAGCAGTACTTTTCCTGTTAAATCTTGAACAACACGCCGAATATGATCTGCCATTCCTTCGAGCATTTCAAAATCGACAAACTCTGCGACACTGTTTTCGTTCCTGAGCAGCATCGCAAAAGCGATGTCAAAGAGGTTATGGCTTGCAACACCTAGATGCACAGCTTTTGCATTCTCGATGTTTGTACCATAAATCAACATGCGCTTAAAATTGCCATCTACCGAACACTTGTTATCAAAAGGCGCTTGGGGCCACCCTTGCATAGAAGCTTCAACCTTTTCCATAGCAAGGTTTGCACCTTTAACAAGGCGAATCTTAATCGGGGCGCCTCCCTTTGCAACTCGCTCTCGCGCCCACTCTGTCAACTCTTTTTGATAAGAAAACGCCTCTGGCAAATAACTTTGTAAAACAATTCCAGCAGAGTACCTAAAAAATTCTGGCTCATCCAGAATCCGACGAAAAAGAGCGATAGTTAGGTGGAACTCTTTATACTCTTCCATATCAAGATTTACAAATTTGGACGTTGCCGTGCCATTAGCACGCACAAATTGGTGATGCATCGCGGTGCGATAAAGTTTTCGCAACCTGTGCGCTAACACTTCTAGTGTATCGTCCCATGAAAGCAAATTAACCTGAGAAAAAATGGTCGAGATCTTAATAGAAATGTATTCAATTGACGGCTTAGCAAGATCTTTTAGATAAATCTCGAGTCGCCTCTCAGCTTCCTTCTCTCCTAGAATCGCTTCTCCCAAATGATTTACATTCAGGCGTACCTTTTCGCGATACCGCTTCTTAAGATGCTTCTTAAGCTGAGTTTTTTCTCCGGGAATGACAACATTTGCCATCTCTTGCCGAATCATATAGCTCGTTAAGGGGACTAAAAAGCGAGGAAAGAGAGGGGCTAACATTTTAAAAAGAAGTAGCTTTATTCTATCAAAGAGCGATAAAAAGTTAGGAATTCCCCACTTATTAATGAGGTAAACAAGTTGATTTGCGATTCTTTTTGGAGTACGAGAGCGAAAACATTGATCAGTTAAGAGACCTGCAAACGCTTTTCCCTCAGGATCTCCCATCATCTCTGCTAGCTGCTGCTGCATCTTTTTCTCATCAGATGTCTGCTCTTTATTAGCAGTCTCGAGCATTGCACCAGCAATTTCAATAGCAACATCACACCTGTTAGCAATAGAGAGGCTTTTCTCTTTCACACCCTCCAAACGCTGCTTTGCCTTGTCAATTGCCTTCATAAACCGTAACCCCCAATAAAAATCTCTTATATCACAAAGGAATTCTTTACAAAAGTTTTTCACTTTGCTTCAATGTCAAACATGATATTTCGTACAACTCTTCTTCTCTATTTACTCTTCTCATTCCCTCTGCTAGCAGCTCCTGTTAAGCCAGGGATAGATGTTTTGCTTGAAAGAAGTAAAGGGACACTCTTCAAAAAAAAAAGAGTAGGTCTTATTACAAACTACACTGCGATCAATATAAAACACGCTTCAACCGTTGATTCGTTAAGAAAGCGATCGAATCTCGTTGCGCTTTTTGCTCCAGAACACGGACTCTACGGTCTCTCCCATGCGGGAGAAAACGTAAAAACAGGCGTGGGACCAGGCGGTATCCCTCTGCATTCACTTCACGGGGCAACGAGGCGTCCAACGAAGGCAATGCTCAAAGGGATTGATGTCTTAGTATTTGATATCCAAGATATTGGATCACGCTCTTACACCTATATAAGTACTCTATTTTACGCGATGGAAGAGGCTGCAAAAGCTAACATTGAATTCATTGTCTTAGATAGACCCAACCCTCTTGGTGGAACAGTCATCGACGGGCCTATGCTAGAGGAGAGCAAACGCTCTTTTGTAGGACACATCAATATCCCGTACTGTCACGGGATGACCGTAGGAGAGCTTGCTCACTTCTTTAACACGGAATACAAAATCGGCTGTAAGCTAGAAGTTGTGGAAATGAAAGGATGGAAGCGAGGAATGACATTCGATAAAACAGGTCTTACTTGGGTACCAACAAGTCCGTATATTCCAGAAGACGATACACCCTTTTTCTATCCAACAACGGGAATTATTGGCTTGATGTCGTTTGTAAATATTGGCATCGGCTACACACTGCCATTTAAAATTGTAGGGGCGCCTTGGATCAAAGCTGATCTCTTTGCAAAACATCTCAACGCACAAAATTTTCCAGGTGTCATCTTTTATCCATACCACTTCAAGCCATTCTACGGCCTATTCTCCGGTAAAGATTGTCACGGAGTACGCATACACATCAGTGACCCTGCCACATTCAAACCGGTATCAACACAGTTTCTAATCATGGGAATTTTAAAGTCGCTCTATCCTCATCACTTTATCAAAGCGTTAAACAAGCTCAAAAAAAATAGCCGCTTCTTTAACCTTATCAACGGCACAACTAAAGTGCTCGAGATAATGGAGAAGAAAAAATACATCACATGGCCACTACAAAAGATTCATCAAAAAGAGCGTAAAGCGTTTTTAAAAAAACGCAAAAAGTACCTCATCGCCGAATACAGTCGTTAATCTTCGGGTAAACTAACACTCTGTTGCATAAGTTCTTCAAGAAAATCAAAAACCGACTTTAAACCATTTATCCTGATTCAACGTTTAATTTAAAACTTTACCCTTACGCAACATTCACTGGTTGTAGCGCGGGCGCTCTGCATTCGCATCAACCTAACCTAGAATCCTGATATTTAGTGGCATACACTGGGAGCGCTAACATTAACGTCAGTTCGACTCTTAATTCCGCCCTGTCTACTGGTTTATAGAAATAGTTTTTAGACCACGGTAGTGTTACCTATGTCAGTTGATTATACAAGACCACGGCAGTGGCCGTTTCTCTCTTTAGCCCAGCACGTTAGGGCTGGGAAAGGTAGAACAAAATCTATGCCACGGTAGTGGCATCTCTCAGGATCTCAAAGTTAAAAAAGAAGAGAGGTGCCGCTGCCGCGGCACACTGTTC
>JBDQID010000001.1:0-25632 GCA_040264515.1 Chlamydiales bacterium | reverse complement strand
TAAATAATCCGATCAGCCTTTTCTACATCAATACGATGACGAATAGCTGCAAGATCCGTGGATGCGTAATTAAAACCGCCATCAGATTTCTTAATAATAAGTGGCAGAGGATCTCCGTCTCTGTTTTTAAAGCCGTCAATAAAAACACAAGTTGCACCAAAAGAGTCTTCAGCCAATCCCTTAGCCTCCATTTCCTGAACAACAGAGGGGAGCTGATCATTATAAAACGACTCGCCTCGCTCCGTTATTTTCACATCTAAAAGGTCGTAAATCTTCTCGTATCCCCTTCTAGAAATTTCACAGATGAGCTTCCAAGCGGCTATCGTCTCTTTATTTCCGGCTTGCAGCTTCACGACTTCTTCTTTAGACGCTTTTTTGAATGACTCGCTCTCATCAAAACGGCTCTTTGATGCGCGGTACCAGCCCATGAGATGTGAGAGGTCTGTCTCTTTCTCACCCTTTAAAACTTCTGGCTCTTCGAGCTGCATGTAAGCGATGAGCATTCCAAACTGCGTGCCCCAATCTCCAACATGATTAAGGCGCACAACATCGTGGCCTAAAAATTCAAAAAGGCGCGCGAGACTATCACCAATAATTGTGGAGCGTAGATGGCCCACATGCATCTCTTTTGCAACGTTTGGGCTAGAAAAGTCGATAACGATCCGTTGCTGTTTGGCAGGTGTTTCGATCCCGAGGTGGGAGTCTGTTAACATCTTTTCAATGGATTCGGATAGAAAAGCGGAATCAATTGTGACATTAATAAAGCCGGGGCCTGCAACTTCTAAAGAGTGAACGAGATTATTCCCAGGCGTTATCGAAGAGTCAAAGGCTGTAATGATTTGCTCCGCAATTTTCCGAGGGTTTTGCTTCAGCTCTTTAGCAAGACGCATCGCGCTATTAAACTGATAGTGGCCAAATTGAGCTTGAGTGCTCTGAGTCACTTCCACAACAGGATCTGTAAGATCCGGAAAGGTTGTGGTTATTGCTTGAGAGAATTTATTTGAAAGAATGGTAGTGATATTTTGCATAGTTCGTTCCAACGCTTCGACAATCAATAGGATAGAATAGCAATAAAAGGGGAAAAAGACAAGCTTTTGCCTTGATTTTTAATTAAGGTTCAAGCTATTTTAATAAGTCAAATTCATACATATCGAGGTTATTAATGGCAAACATTGTCATATCAGAAGAAATTCAACGCACGTTGATAGATTTCCTTCAAGCAAATCCAAAAACAGAACTCGTTACCGCTTATCTTTTTTTTGTGGAAGAAAAGTTTGATGTCTCTCCGGTTGCCATTCCTCGCGAAAAGATGATCTTCCGTAGCCTAGAAGAGGCAACTCATATTCTAGGCAACAGCAACCGACTCTGGAGAGAAACTCAGATTAAAATTGGCGTTGGAACAGAAGCTGTCAATGAGCTTACCACGAAAATTTACATCTGCCCTTTCACCGGAAAAGTTTACGGCGACAACACGCACCCAAATCCCCAAGACGCAATTTATGACTGGGTATCTAAATGCCCTGAGAATGCTGAACGTGTTGACGGTCTACGCGTCAAACGATTTTTCGTTTCCGAAGATCCCGACGTAATCAAAAGCTATATTTCCAAGAAGAAAAAAACTCTTACAAAAACAGTATACTCCTCTGCAATCTCCGGAAAGCTATTCCACAGTAAAGCTGCTGTTATTGAAGATTTTAAACAAAATCAAATCAAACCCATGACACTCCTTGAAGTTCAAAATCAAAACCGTTTTGAAATTGAACCGATGTTCTTAGAGTTCCTACAAAGACAGCTCAACGAAGATCGCATCACCGCTTTTGTCGAAGCTATGGCAGAACTTGATCGTTTTATCTCCTATGTAGAAAACTGGGTAGATATGAGCGGCGAGGCCGAAGAAGAAGCTGAAGTGCTTGATGTTTCGGATTCTGCTGAGTAGCCATGTTCGAGAAGGTTACCCACACTCCCGAGGAAACATCCGAGGTCGGATTCAACCTTGGGAAGCAGTTAAGCAAAGGATGTGTTGTTGTCTTTTACGGTGATTTAGCGGCTGGAAAGACAACATTCATCAAAGGCTTGATCGCAGGGGTTTCAGGGTATGCAGAAGACGATGTCTGCAGCCCAACTTTTGTTTATATGAATATTTACGAGGGAGACAATACTGTCTACCACTTCGACCTCTATCGTCTCTCCTGTGCAGATGAGTTCTTAAGTCTTGGCTTCGATGAGTATTTCGAGCAAGGCATCTGCTGCATAGAGTGGGCAGAACGCATCGAAGAGATTCTGCCTTCCAATAAAATCGCCGTTACAATCAACCACCAAAAAGACGAAAGCCGCCATATTACGGTTTCTTCCTGGGATCTTTAATGAGTAAAGCACGTTTTATCAATCCGAAATTTATAAAAACAGCTGTCTGGCCAAAAGATTATCCCAAGCTCGCCACTCAATCTGGAACACCACTTACTGAAATCGCCGTTGTCGGCCGCTCTAACGTCGGGAAATCTGCGTTATTGAATCACCTTTTTGCCAGAAAAAAAATGGTAAAGACCTCTTCGACTCCCGGTAAAACACAAGCTCTAAACTTTTTCACTCTCAACGACGAAATGGCCTTCGTAGACCTTCCCGGATACGGCTATGCAAAAGTCCCCGAAAAAATAAAAAAGCAGTGGGGACCGATGGCGAAATCTTACCTTGAGAACCGCCCAACCTTAAAACTTCTCCTTTTTTTATTAGACATTCGCCGTATTCCAAATAAAGAAGATCTTTGCTTTTTAGAGTGGGCTGAGTATTATGAGATCCCTTTAATCTTAGTTTTGACAAAAACCGATAAAGTAAAACAAAACGAGAAACGAGCTAACACACAAAAAATCATTAAAAAACTTGATAATCCAGAAATCCCCTTTGTTCACTATTCCGCAACTAAGAATATCGGTCGATCACAACTTATCAGCAAAATTCAGGAGTTCTTATGGGACTAATCGCCAAAGAAGTTTTCGTCTGCTTTGACTGTGAAGCAACAGGCTTAAATCCCGAAGAAGATTTGATTGTCGAAATTGCTGCAGTCAAATTTACATTCGATGAAGTTCTTGAAACTTTTGAAACTCTAATCGACCCAGGCACTCTTATTTCACCTGAATCCATGGCAATTCATCATATTACAGATGAAATGGTTAAGGGTAAGCCTAAGATTAAAGACGTTCTTCCTCAGCTCCTCAAACTTATTGGAAGACACACTGTTGTTGGCCACGGCATCCCTTACGATATGGCGATCGTCCAGGCTGCTGCAAAACGTGCGAATATCCAGTGCAAGCTTAAATCACAAGTAAATATTGACACTCTTCGTTTAGCACGCTCATACGGCGAGGCGCCTTCTAACTCCTTAGAAGTCTTGCGCAAGCACTTTAATATCGCAGCTGAAGGCGCTCACCGTGCAATGAATGACGTCGTTGTCAATATTGAAGTTTTCAAATACCTCTCCGCTTCCTACAAAACAACAAAACAGCTCTTCGACATGCTCGATAAGCCAGTTGAGTTAAAAAAGATGCCTCTAGGTAAGCACAAAGGACGCCCTTTCAAAGAAATCCCCGTTGAATACCTCGGATGGGCTGCCCATCAAGATTTCGACCGCGATCTTATGTTTTCAATTAAAAAAGAGCTCAAAAAACGGAAAAAAGGCGGGATGTTTTCTCAGACCTCCAATCCTTTTTCTTCCCTATAACGAACGAAGGATCTACCACATGGAAAAGAAAAGCGAACCATTTAAACTGAAAATCGGCCTTGCAGAAATGCTCAAAGGCGGCGTCATCATGGACGTTACCACACCAGAGCAAGCTGAAATTGCAGAACAAGCTGGTGCTGTTGCTGTAATGGCCCTAGAGCGCATTCCTTCAGATATCAGAGCTTCCGGTGGAATCGCACGGATGTCTAACTTAGAAATCATCGAAAAAATACAAGATGTTGTTTCCATCCCTGTCATGGCAAAATGCCGTATTGGACACATCACCGAAGCTGAAATTCTCCAAGCTATGGAAGTTGATTTCATTGATGAGAGTGAAGTGCTAACACCTGCTGATGAAGAGAACCATATCGACAAGCTAGACTTCGAAGTTCCATTTGTATGCGGAGCTTGTAACTTGGGCGAGGCTCTTCGTCGTATCGGTGAAGGTGCTGCTATGATTCGCTCAAAAGGTGAGGCTGGTACTGGTAATGTTGTTGAAGCTGTACGTCACATGCGCTCAATTAACAGAGGCCTTCGCCGTCTTCAAGCAATGGATAAAGCTGAACTTATGGCAGAAGCAAAAGAGCTCCGAGCCCCTTTTCACCTCGTCGAGCAAATCGCCAAAACAGGTCAACTTCCTGTTCCTCTTTTCTCTGCTGGAGGCATCGCCACGCCTGCTGATGCGGCATTGATGATGAAACTAGGCGCTCAAACTGTATTTGTTGGATCTGGAATCTTTAAATCCAAGGACCCAGCAAAACGCGCTGACGCTATTGTTCAAGCGGTTACTCACTTCCAAGACCCTGTAAAGCTTGCTGAGATTTCCAAAGGCTTACTGGATGCCATGATTGGAATCCCCATTGAGAGTCTTGCTAAAGAAGAACTTCTATCTTCTAGAGGTTGGTAACTTTTGTGAAAACAATCGGAGTCCTAGCCCTCCAAGGAGCGTTCGCAAAGCATTGTGCAATGCTAAGCTCCTTGGGGGCAAATACAATAGAAGTCAGAACAAAGCTTGAGCTGGCGCAGTGTGACGCTTTGATTATTCCAGGTGGAGAATCAACAACGATGTCAATGCAGTTAGCACGAGAAGGCCTCTTTGAAGCAGTTCTTGCCTTCGCCACCTCCCGTCCTATTTTCGGAACGTGTGCGGGCCTTATTTTAATGGCCAAAGAGCTCTCAGGTCCGTGTGATTTTCCTACACTTAAGCTTTTAGATATTACCGTTCAGCGCAACGCTTACGGTCGCCAAGTTAATTCGTTTTCCTCTGAGAATTCATTTAACAAAGAAAGTTTCAGTGCAGTCTTCATTCGCGCTCCACAAATTATTTCTGGTGGCCCTGAGGTTAAGGTTCTTGCTAGACATCAAGGCCAGCCAATTCTTGTCCAACAAGGACACCACCTTGGCGCAACTTTTCATCCAGAGCTCTCTGAGAGCCCAACTATCCACCAATATTTCATAGAACAGCTGCTTGAGCTTACCTCGATTTAGATATACCAAGGTTGCCCAATCTTGGTATAACATTTCTTTCCTGCAACCGCTACTCTCTATTTTTTTTGAAAAAAAACCATACAGCCTTTAATGTGAAATTTTATTTACATAGAGGTGGAAGATGGCTTTTGGGATGTTAGATGATATTTACAGTGTTGACATGCTACCAGAGCAGCTTTATCAAAATAGAGCAGAGTCTGATGATGGAAGAGCCGGCACCTTACCTCCTCAAAAACTTGAAGATCATCTCTTTAATCTAACGCCGGAACTTAGCGCATTTAATCATAAAGCTATCCAAATATCACATGTAACAAAACCTGGCTTAGAGCCTTTTTTCATCTTCAGTGCCGACGGTGGAGGTACTCGTGGTATTATCATCGCTCAAATTGTCAATAGAATTGAACAGTGGCTATCAGAAAAAAGAGGAGAACAAGTCCAACTCTCTGAGGCATTTGACGCCTTTGCCGGTACATCCACTGGGAGTCTTATTGCTCTTGGGCTTACCAAACCCGATCCCGAAAACCCAACACGTGCACACTACTCCGGAGCAGACATCGTTAAGCTCTATAAAAAGCGCATTGGAGCAATCTTTTCAACCTCCCTTGAAAGAACTCTTTGGACTGGAGATGGCCTATGGAAAGCAAAATACGATCCAGCTGAGCTAGAAAAGACTCTTCAAGAAAAGTTTGCTGACTCTCACCTGAGTGAACTGCTCAAAGATGTTGTCATCCCCTCCTTTGATATTTCTCGTTGGCAAGATCATACATTCACTCATATAAAAGAAGATAGAACATATACCGGAGAGTCAAAAAGTGGCCCAAGACAAGCAAAGGGCCCACTTATTGCCGATGTAGCAAGGGCATCATCTGCAGCTCCTACCTACTTCCCCTCAAAAGTCGTCAAAGAGAACAGTACTTCCAATAAAATTTATAATCTCGTGGATGGTGGAACATTTGCAAACAATCCTGCTGAAGAAGCTTATTGGGAACTGCTTGAGAGACGCAATCTCAAAAACAGAAAAGTCTTTATCCTCTCAATTGGAACTGGAACTCTAGCCGAAAAACCACTGGCCACGACTGAACCCTACAATGCAGGTATAGGACAGTGGGCACCACACATCGTAAATCTTCTAATGAACGCGAATTCATACACTGTTAATAAACAGCTAAAAAGATTAGAAGAATCGCGAAATGTCAGCTATTTAAGAATGCAACTAACGCTTAAAACAAACGCTCAATATAAAATGGACAACAGCTCTCCTAAAAACCTTGAGCAACTTATAAAACTTGCAAATGATTTTTTCGATAAACTCCTTTCTGAGGGACTAGAAGAAAAACTATTAAAGCCTCTTCTTCAAAGAGTCTCATATACACTACCGCTAGAAGATGTCGATCTCAGCAGCAGTAGTAGTGAAGAGGATACATTTGTTTCTGTTACAGCAGCAGATATAACAACAGAGGCTGTACAAGAAGCTGCTGACAACTCCCCTACTGGCTCATGCACTATTTCATAAACGAAATAGAGAGACGTTTATTGGGATTACGCTGTATAAACTGCTCGTTCACGTGACGGATTCCATCTCTTTGAGTTGAAAACTCTAAATAGCTGAGCGCCTCTTCATAGCTAAGCCACTTATAAGCGTCGTGCTCGCTAGGAGACAACTTGATTTCTTGTGACGAGCTAACAAAAGCTACAAACACAGGAACAGAAAGAACGGCGTCGTATTCCGTCTGATAAAAAGTCTCCACAAAGTCTGCTGCATAAAAACTATCGGGAAGAAGACCTGTCTCTTCCTTGATCTCTCGTAGAGCTGCCTCCCAAGCGGTCTCTCCCTCTTCAACCTTACCACTAACCATCTGCCAATTCCCATGAAGAAGCTTTCCACAGCGCCTTATGAGCAAGTAACGCGCCTGTTCTTTTTCCATCTTAATAATAAAAGCGCTGACGCAAAAAATTTTCTCCATTAAAAAAGGCCTAAAGTTGTGCATTGATTGGAACTCTGCATTTTAATAAGATTCGTAGATTCTTCGTAAGGATAAATATGCAACTTCAAAGATTTTTCCGCTGGCTCTCCTCGATGTATCTTACAGTATTCTCTCTGATCGGAGGATTACTCCTAGTTTTTATGGGAACGATGGAGCAAGCATCCACTGGAATCTATATTGCTCAAGCAAAATACTTTCAGACATGGGTTGTTTCTCTTCAGCTGGCTGAAGGCGTCTTCGTTCCTATTTTTCCCGGAGGTTATTTTTTTGCCTCTCTTTTACTTATAAGTATTGTCTCCGCAACATTTTCTCGGTTCCGCCTTAGGCTAAAAGGAATGGGGATTCTTGTGATCCATTTTGGACTTATATTTCTTGTTGTCGGAGAAATTATTACGGGGATTTCTTCTGTTGAGAGTCAGATGCCACTCAATGTAGGAGAGGTTTCTAATTTCTCGAATAGTTTTAGAGAAATGGAGCTTGTGATTATAGATGAATCTGACGAAGAATTGGAGCAAGTGATTGCCATACCACAATCACTTCTTGTTACAGGAAAGAGTTATGACCTACCTCACTCCCCTCTTAAAATAAAAATCAAACAAGCATATGCGAACTCACACTTAGAACGTTTACAAGAGGCGCAAAGTAGTCTCGCAAACCAAGGTGTTGGAACAAGAGTCTTCGCACGCGCCCTTCCTGCGGTTACCAAAGATGACCGTCTCAATACACTTTCCGCCTATGTTGAAATTCTCAATAAAGATGACTCCTCAATTGGCACATGGCTGCTCTCCAATGCTATTCCAGAAGCACAATCGTTTTCTCACTACAAAATACAAATACGGCAACAGCGTCACTACCACCCGTTCTCACTTCAATTGAATGAATTTATTCATACAAAGCATCCAGGAACAAATATTCCGGAAAGTTTTGCAAGCCAAGTCACTCTTTTCAATGCTGATGGAGAATTCGAACGCTCTGTTTTAATTTCGATGAACCAGCCCTTGTACTACCAAGGTAAAACCTTCTATCAAGCAAGCTATGGAGAGAACGACACTCTCTCTGTTTTACAAGTCGTTGATAACCCCGTGAAAGCTGCGCCCTATATTTCATCAGCTCTTGTAAGCGCTGGTCTACTGATCCAATTTCTTACCAGCTTTTTCAGCTTTGCGAGGCGCCGTTAATGAAAAAATCGCTTCCTTCTTTTTTGCTACTACTGACTCTGATACTTTTCGTATGGGGGTATCTCTTACAGCCAAAAAACAACTCTGAATTTGACTACAACGCCTTAAAAACAGTTCCTGTACAACACCAAGGACGAGTTAAGCCGTTAGATACTGTTGCAAGGAACTCTCTTTTACAACTCCGAGAAAATCAAACTCTTTACGATAAGGACAAAGCCGTAGAGCCCATCGAATGGCTTGCAACACTTTGCATGGATGCCAGCAGATCTGCTCACTTCGAAGTGTTTCGTATTGATCATCCAGATATTCAAACCTTGATAGAGCAAAGGCCACACGAGAGAAAGCAGTTCTCCTATAACGACGTTGAGCCCTACCTTGAAACTATTCGTCAACAAGCTATTCACGCAAATGGTATCGAAAGCAGTGCTCGCGATAGCTACCAAATGGGTGTTATCAATCTGTGGGAAAAGCTTATTTTATACTCTGGACTCAGCCACACTCTTTTTGTAGCAGCCTCCGATGATCCGATCGAAGAGGTGCACGCTTTTCAAGAAGGAGTACGCCTTATCTTGCCTCTTTTACAAGATGAAAGCCAAAGAGATAAAATCGATGAACACGATCAAAATCTTCTCCAATGGTTTTGGCAGCGCTATGAATTCATGGCAGGAGCTGCGCAGTTTTCTCCACTCTATCCTCGCTTAGCAAACAAAGCTTGGCAAAGTATGGGAGAGGCTATTCTCGATATTTCTGAGAAAAGAAACCATCCCGGAATGGATCATATCTTACAAATGATCGACGCTTTTAGAAAAAAAGATAGTGCAACTTTTAATTCAAATTTGTACCAACATCTTGGGATTATCAAAGCCCAAGCCAAAGAGAATACACGCCGTGTTGCGCTTGAGAATTTATTTAACGACTTTCAGCCTTTTTTCTTAAGTATTCTTTTATACATCAGCTCTTTTGCAACCTTTATGCTCTCTTGGCTTTTTTTACCAAAGAAGCTTCGGCAATTGAGCTACTACCTTCTTCTAGTCGCATTTCTGATTCATACTATAGGGCTTGTATCCCGTATGCTCATCGAAGAGCGTCCGCCCGTTACCAATCTCTACTCATCCGCGATCTTTGTTGGCTGGGGTGCTGTGGCCCTTAGTGTAGTTATCGAAAGGCTATTTAAAAACGGTATCGCTTCTTGTATATCTTCTGTCATTGGCTCTTTGACGCTTATCATCGCCCACCACCTAGCATCCGATGGTGATACAATGGAGGCAATGCGAGCTGTTCTCAATTCAAACTTCTGGCTTAGTACACATGTTGTTACCATTACTTTCGGATATAGCTCCGCTTTTCTTGCCGGATTCATTGCGTGTGGATACGTTATAAGAGGATTTTTCTCTCCTACTTTAGATAAAGAGACCAAATGCTCTTTTTTTCATATTGTCTACGGTATTATCTGCTTTAGCACTCTTTTTAGCTTTGTCGGAACAGTGCTCGGCGGTATTTGGGCAGATCAATCTTGGGGGCGTTTTTGGGGATGGGATCCAAAAGAGAACGGGGCGTTAATGCTTGTGCTATGGAACGCGATTATTCTTCATTCTCACTGGGGAAACCTTGTAAGAAAAGAGCGTATCATGCTCCTTGCTATCTTTGGGAACATTCTCACAAGCTTTTCGTGGTTCGGAGTAAATATGCTAGGTGTTGGTCTTCATTCCTACGGCTTTATGGACGGCTCTTTATTTTGGCTTTTTTCATTTATGGCCTCCCAAATGGTTCTTATCGCTATCGGCTTTATCCAAACAGTATCACCCACACAAGACAGGCCAAATAACAATTAGAGCTCCTTTATGGAGCGTAAAGAGCACCGCTCCACTAGTACATTGTCAAGATTGAATTTACGGATAAGCTCATCGATATTTTTCAGCTTTTCTTGAATAATTTTTAGAGGTTATTTCGGATCAGGCTGAAGGCCTGATCTTAAATGAACTCTTAAACTCACTCAAAATCGCCTTCTTTAAATTCGTAAATTCAATCTTGAGAGTGTACTAGCTTACAACCAACTGCTCCAAAGCTATAATCCTTCTTTGAGATGGCGATACCCTTTCCAAGAAGAGGGCGCGTTAAATTGATGCTCCTCGATAAACTTGAAAAGTACTTGAGCTGGATAATCATCGCGAAAGATCTCCAAGCAGTAAGAGAGGCGCGTTGCAGCTAACGACCAATCCCCTTCAATATACGTCGATATTGCAGGACAAAAATATTCGTAATACTGTTCAAGCGGATAATCTTTTGGAATCAATAAATCATATGTATAAAGGTCTATCGGCTTCGACATCCCTTTAACAACAACATGGTCTATCTTTCTACTACGCGCTCGATACTCACCTGTAAGCAAAGAGTAAAAATCCCCTGACATCAGAAGAGGCACTCCGTACTTTTTCGTTGCAGTCTCCAATCGAGAGGCTAAATTTACATGAGGAGAGAGGTAAGTTGCGCTAATCTTCGAAGGCGTTCCAATAACACCTTCAATTGCCCATCCTACATCAAGCCCGAGGCCCATTCTTACTTTATAATTAGGAATTCGCTCTTCAAGCTGAAAACGTTCAACAAATTCAAACAACTCAGGACTATTGTCAATACGGTCCATGATCTCTATGGAAGCTTGTAAAACAGTGTTACCAGTAATCATACTGCCCCGATCACTGTTTCTTTTCCAAACCAGTAAAAAAGCGTCTCCAATGTTTTGATTGGGAAAGCCTCCGCTCTCGTGAACCGCGGCGTGTACAATCGTTGCAATGTGATTAACAAAGAGCATTACCTCTTCTTGAAGACACTCCGTTGTATTTGTAAACTGTCTTATATCGCAAAAACCGAAGATAGCATTTACTTTTTGTCCTGCAACCATCGGGTCAAATTTACCATCTACTGTTAAGCATTTTGAAATCATTGAGCTTCCGGCCTCTCCGAACCCAATCTGCAGAAGGTTTCCAAAACGAGAGAGCGCCTTTTGAATCATAATCGTCTCATCCTCCTTACTCCCCTCTTCTTCTAAAGAAAGGTTCATCAAGGGATTGACAGTCAGCTTATCAACGGTATCGATCATTTTTTCAATCGGACGGATAAAGTACTTATTTGCATCAACACTAAAACGCCAAGTACCAACACACAACACAATAATAACAATAAGAGTCACAATAATGCTATTTAGAGCGTCTGTAGAGAGCTGAGAGAGAAGTGAGAATTTCGCATCAATAGAGCCCACATTTACGCTTAGGATTTCATTATCGCGAAACTTCGAGAGATCTTTACTTACAAAAGTCTCTCTTCCCACTCTCATATAGAGTAAATTAGGATTCGTTTGACGGTATTGTAGAGCGCCTACTGCAAGATCTGCTCCCGAAAATTTTTCAAATTGAGTAAGCTCTAATTTTCTTTGATCAAGCAGCTGTCCGTCGTTACTATTTAAAAGCGTGATCGTAAAAAGAAGCAGCATAACACCCACAACACACTTACGCGTAATACCTTCTGTAAACAGAAGTCCTATCGAAGTCGGGCTCATTTCTTTCTCTGACTGATTGAGCGTTCCGAATTCTGAGATTTTTAAATAAGCGCTAAGAACTTTTATTCCTTGAACAACGCGTCCGGCCCGTGCACCAACACGAGCTGCACGTGCTGCGCGTGCTAATGTTAAAGAAGATAAATTTGTCATCGAAATACCCGTTATCGCTGTAATCCCAGCGACTAAAAAAGGGATATCTGGAATTAAAGAAATTGTTGCTATCAAATCCATCCAAAAAAACAAGGACATGAAGTAACTACCTAAAACCAGTGACGACACCACCATTTCAAATATAAAAAGAATCAACGTTAATGTTGTAAGGGTATGGAAAATATAGTCGTATTCTTTCGGAATTTGAAGCCAGGTGGCTAAATCTAGGCCAAATAAAGCGTAAGTCGTTGCTGTAAGGATCAGTCCTAAAAAGAAATAACTCTGAAGGACTTTTTCCAAATAAGATCGAATCATAGAGTCTCTACCTCATTTCTCACTCCCCTAACAGTGTTGTGAAAGTCTTTTTTTTACAAGTGAAATCCACCGAAGCTTTTGTTAAGAAATAATAAACTTTTTTCTGGTTTTGATTCAAATTATCAGATAGGTTGCGATAAAAATGGTATTTTTTTTTTGAGAGGAAACCATCATGGCAACAATCGATCCAGCTTCATCCTTTGCACCATCTTCTGCTACAGCAAGCCCTATCGGCAGTAATAGTCTAGTTGTACGACGCAGCTTTAAAAGAGCACGTACCGAAGGACCTTCAACTCTCCCAGAGCCCTTACCACCTGGACTCATTGCAAAAATTGTAATCCTTGGTAATTTCTCCGATGCAATGCATAACGAACTATGGATAAGCCCAAGGGATGTTCACCAACTCTTTATGTATTCTACTGTTTTAGCTTCAGGTCCACGATACATCCAAGTCGCCAACCAAATCTACAATCTAAAAATCTCCCCCTGGATACCACCAGGTGTTATCGCCTTAAACAAATATCAATACAGAGATTGCGAGGATGCGACCTTTCCACAACTGAAAAACAATAATATAATGCTCTCTCCCCTCGATGTAAGAGATCACAGCCATCAACAGCTCTATCACGCTTTATTTGAAATCGAAGTGCATCCAAGCGACTTCTCCAAACAGACATCCGAGCCAATAACCTTAAGCCTTCAAAAACTACGCGGATACATGCAAAGAAAGTACGAGCAGCACTTTTTTCGAAAAGGGCAATCTCTTCTGATCCATCTTCCCGAAGGAACTTTCGTTCTAAAAATGATTTCGCCTATATTCAACCCCCTACTAAACAGCGGTGCTCAGCCAAGGCATGGATGGATAAGTGCAAGCACACTCCTTGATTTTAAGATCAAAGAGGCCTCTGAAATCATTCTCTTTGACCAAGTGATATCCGATGGAATAAAAAGGCTTGATTTCACTCTTTCAATTAAAAATAAAACAGGTTTTTCTCGAATTCGAAGACGGTATACACAAGATGATTTCGAGCAAGGCAAAACCCCACTTCCAATCTCTTGTACTTGCGATCACATGCAAACTTTTATCAAAGAGCAGTTGAAAGGAAAAACGTTAAAAGTTGGAGATCGGAATCCTTTGGGAAGCGTCGGAGGACATGAAGTCATCGCTGAACTTAAAAAAGCTAAAATAAACCCGGAGCAATTCCCTCTTCTTCCCTCTCGCTCAATCGTAGATGAAGGGTACACCAGAATGTATCAGCTACAAGACACAACAGCGATTAGCATTGACAGTAGTAGAGACCTTATTATCTCCAAAAGCTCCGTTCTAACGGCATCTGAGCTACGCTTTGAAATTCTCAGTGTGGATCCAGAAAACGACGAAGAGGTATTTAACCCTAAATATCACTGGGTTAATGTCAAAGAGCTTACTGCTACGATAAGAGAGATGGGAATTCAACTTGCTTGCAACGAAAAATTAGTTCTCCATCACAACACAGAGCGCTACCTTATCCAGCTATCAAAAGCAAAGGCTGACGGTGTGACTCGAAGAGAAGAAAAATATTCAACTCTCTGGGGCGTAGGAGAAGAGAGTAAATTAAAATTCCAAGTAGCATCCGAAAACGAAATAAAGCTCGTAGCAGATAGTAATCCCCATCAGCTCAGGGAAGTTACCATCGAAGTTACACCTAGCAGTCGTAAAAGTACAAGATCGTTTTTTGATGAAGATGAAGAAGATAGTGAAACACAGTCTGTTGATATAAGAGAGCTTCGAAAACTTGCAGAGGAAAGACTTCCTGTACTACTTATCAAGGGTCAAAACTTTTCTGTATCTACAGAGGATGATCAAAATCTTAAGTTCCGCATTAAGGGTATGCAATTCCAAGAGAGCGATATTCCCTCTTCCATGTACAACACCCTTGCAACACAAACTAGCGATACAAAAATTAAATTCGTTGTAAAACCTGAGAGCGCAATGAGCATCTTCTATCCTCAACGAGATATTCGTGTCTCTAACATCGATCAAGCACTACAAGGAATGGGACTTGGAGGCTTAGGCAAACAGTTCAAACGCGTTCTACGCAAAGTGCTTTTACCAACAGAGTTCAAAGACGAATTAACCAGTAGAAACCTTAAACCTGTCCGCGGCCTTCTCCTCTATGGACCTCCGGGAACCGGTAAAACCACCCTTGCTCGCCAAATTGGAACCCTCCTTGGCTGCCAAGGCGAGCGTCTTAAAATGCTTGCAGGACCTTCGATCTGGAATAAGTGGCTTGGAAATTCAGAAAAAGCTATACGAGATCTGTTTAAACCAGCACGAGAGGCATCAACAAAATACGGCTCTAATAGTCCCCTATACGTAATTGTTATCGATGAAATCGATGCGATTTTAAGAACACGCCACGAAGATAATGCTCGTTATGAGAACAGTGTCGTCGATCAGTTTATCGCTGAAATGGATGGACTTAATCCTCTCAATAACATCCTTGTCGTTGGGCTTACCAACCACAAAGATCTTCTCGACCCTGCTGTCGTACGAAAGGGGCGTTTGGGCGATCACATCTCGATCGGTTTCCCTGATAGAAAGGGACGAGAGGAAATTTTCCAAATCCATATAAAAACAACTCTAGAAAACGGTTTCGTAAGTGATGATGTCGACTTTAATACACTCTCCGAAATGACAAAAGGGTGGACGGGAGCCGATATTGAAGGCTTAGTGAACGAGGCCAATTCACTAGCGTTTGCTCGTAAGCTAGAAGCGTATGAATCCGATGAAAGCGAGGAGTATACAGAGAGCAAATACGACTATTCTGAGATTGGAAAGATCCGCATGTCCGATTTCACAGAGGCTATAAACCTCATTAAGCCCAAGAAAGATGAAGCTATTCTAAGCTATTACACATAACAAAAAGGAAAAAAAATGAGCATGACAATTGGTAGCGCTGCTACAAGTACAACAGTAACACAACTCGCAGTAGAAGAGAGTATAAGCGCCGCAATAACGACTACCTCCGCAGGAGAGAGTAAGGTTAGTAGCGATGATACAGGGCAAAAAACAAAGCAAACATTGGATCCTCAAATGGTTCATTCAGATAAAATGCGTGCACTGCACGAAAAACTTGGCTCCAGACAATCCATGAGCTACTGGATGATGGAAGGGTTTAAAGACGAGCACAAGGCTGTTGAAAACTCACCGTTCGTTCTAAAACTAAAATCCAAAGAGGCGACAAAAGAGGAGTATGTTCAATACCTCTCTCGGCTCTATGACGATCTATATGTCATGGAATCTTTGATTAGCTCAATAAGCAAAGATCCACACCTTAACAAGCTTAACTTTACACCTCTTATACGTTCTGAAAATATCGCTAAAGATTTACGTCTGTTTACGGATGAAGAAGCCGCTGTCTCCGATAAAAACATTGGAAGCGGCCATCACGAACGATTCGTTGAGCTCTCTTTAGAAAAACCATATCTCTTAGCAGCACATCTCTCCGTTCGTTATCTTGCAGTTTTATACGGAGGACAAATGCGAGCAAACCGTCTGAAACGAATGTGGGGAGAAGAGACTCCATTAAATCTCTATAGGTTCGATGAAGATCCAAAAACGATCCGTACAACGTTTATGGAGGAACTCAACCAATTCGGTGAGGGGCTATCTGATGAAGAGTATAAAATTTTCGTAAACGAGCTGCGTATATCATGGGAGTTCGCAGGCGATATTGTAGGAAGTGATATCCGCAAAAGGTAGTTCGATCCAGTGAAGCGTTGTGCAAGTAGGCTGTAGCATCTCAATTTAAAAGTTTTTCCGATAAAGCAAGAGCTGATTTGATGTACTTCTCTAGAAGACCTTCAGCCTGTCAATTGCAACTGACCTATACCCAGGGTATTGCCCTGGCTTGTTTTACTTTTAAGCCTTTGGCCTGATTTTGAATAAAGTCTAAAAAACCGTTTAAAACAACCGCCTGAATTTATCAAAAAAATAGGCATAAAAGTATAGATACAGAGGCACAAAGAAGATCTTAAAATGCTCTTTTTATACATCTACATCCTACATTAAATTTATTTAAAATCTTCTAAACCGTAACTATATAAAAATCTTCTTGGTGGTTTTTTATTGAAATGAGTATGATCCCCATTTTTTTAAAATCACCCTAAGAGGGTATCCTATGGGCTTTTATTCTCGATACATCGAACCGTCTCCTCATATAGAACCGATCCAAGACCCTTCCATAAAAAAGAAGCAATACCATTATTGGCGTATTCGTATTCTTTATTCCATGTTCATTGGATATGCGATCTACTACTTTACACGTGGTACCTTAGCAATCGCCATGCCACAACTTAAACAACTCGGCTATAACGAAATCCATTTGGGATGGCTTATCACTTTTTTTCAAATATCATACGGTATTAGTAAATTTGCCAATGGTCTTTTTGCCGATAGAGCCAACCCTCGCTATCTGATGGCAATTGGACTGATGATGACAGGTGTGACCACTATCTGTTTTGGTGTAACGAGCTCCATCGTTGCATTCCTTTTACTCTGGTCTTTAAACGGATGGTTCCAAGGGTGTGGCTCTGCACCCTGCCACAGACTTCTAACGCACTGGTACTCCGTTAAAGAGAGAGGACGCTGGTGGGGTGCATGGAACACTTCTCATAACGTAGGCGCGGCTATCCTTCCACTCTTTGCTGCCTACCTCCTAACCTCCTACGGATGGGAATACGTCATGATAGTCCCAGGTCTTGTAGCTATTCTTTTCGGTTTTTTTCTTATTAACCGCTTACGCGATACTCCACAATCACTAGGCTTACCAGCTATTGAAGAGTTCCATGACGAACAACCCTCCTTAAAGAAAAAAGAGCCCGAAAAAGAGCTTCCATACAGAGAAATCCTCTTTGAACATGTGATCAAAAACAAGTGGATGTGGATTTTATCCTGTGCTTACTTCATGGTCTATCTCATTCGCTGGACGCTCTCTCACTGGGCTTTCTACTTTCTTGTCGACTCACAAGGGTATGAAGCGTGGACTGCTGCGAAATGTATTTGGTGGTATGAGGTTGGAGGTTTTGCAGGTGGCCTTGCTGCTGGATGGCTCTCTGATTTAGCTTTCAAAGGACATCGGACCGGTGTCAATATCTTATTCTTCACAGGGCTTATACCATCACTCTACGCTTTTTCTTTCTTCACAAGCAGTGGTGCGAGCCCGCTACTGATTCAAGGCATCATGGCAGGCATCGGTTTTTGTGTCTTTGGTCCCCAAATGCTCCTTGCTGTTCATGCAGCCGAGATATCTCATAAAAAAGCTTCAGCAACAGCTGTTGGCTTTCTTGGCATCATTGCATACCTTGGTTCTGCAGTTACAGGCGGCCCTTTGGGACACTTCGTTAAAGAGACAAGCTGGACACACGTCTTCTCTCTTCTTGAAGTGTGTGCCTTTGTCGGAGCGATCTCTCTGCTACCGCTACTGCTTCGTAAAAAAACTACGGAGCCAAGCGCTCTGCTCTCCACTGCTCATTGAGCAACGTATAGCAAAACCTATCATGTAGCCTATTTGCCCTTCCCTGCCAAAATTCTATTTGCGTAGGGAGGAGGCGATAACCGCCCCAAAATGGGGGCAAAGAGATCTCTTTGCCCTCAAAGCGCTCTCTTAATTGATTTACAACCTTTTCAAGCTCATCTCTTGAAGTTAACTTACTGCTCTGCTTCGAGGCCCAAGCTGCAATACGGCTCTCTTTCGACCGGCTATTAAAATAGCACTGTGACTCCTCTACAGAGATCTTCTCCACGCTTCCCAATACGGACACCTGTCGCTCGAGTTCCTTCCACCAAAAGTTCAGAGCTGCATACCGATTTTCCGTTAACTCTTTACCTTTACGGCTCTCATAATTACTAAAAAACACAAACGCTGTTGGTTCTAACTCTTTTAATAAAACCATTCTGGATGAAGGAATTCCATCTTTTGTAGCTGTTGCCAACGTCATTGCATTTGGCTCAATAACACCTGCCTTTATAGCATCTTCAATCCATATACGTAGCTGTAAGATAGGATCTTTATTCAAAGTAGAAAAGAGTAAGGGCTCCGATGAGTAGGCTTTTTTAACGTGATGGAATGAGAGGCGTGACATAAGAGAATCCCCTTGACAATTCGGATCGCTAACCTTAGCATCCTCCTCTTTCAAAATCAAGCGTGTCTAAAGGTGCTAAAATGCAAAAACAATCTCTTAAAGAGCTAAATATTAAGAATAAAAAACTTCTCATGCGCGTTGATTTCAACGTACCACTTAACGAACAACAAGAAATTAGTGACGACAGCCGTATCCATGCAACACTACCCTCCATTCAATACGCCCTTGCAAACGGATCTTCCCTTATCCTGATGAGCCACCTGGGTAGGCCCAAAGGTGAATTCAACCCAAAACTCTCTTTGGCACCCATTGCCTTAAGACTCTCTGAACTACTCAAACAACCTGTTAAAATGGCCCCTGATTGTGTAGGCAGTGAAGTTGCCGTAATGGCAAACGCACTTAAAAGCGGAGAAGTCTTACTTCTAGAAAACCTCCGCTTTCATACTGGAGAAGAACATCCCGATAAAGATCCAAATTTTGCTCAACAACTATCACAACTCGGTGATCTATATGTTAATGACGCCTTTGGAACCGCACACCGAAAACATAGCTCAACATACGCGCTCGCTCAACTCTTCAATGAAAACAGTGCAGCAGGATTCCTTCTTGAAAAAGAAATCGAATTCTTAGGAAACGCTCTTATAACCCCTCAGAAGCCCTTTTTTGCTGTTATTGGTGGTGCCAAAGTTTCGTCCAAACTTGCAATTCTGCACACTCTTTTAGAAAAAGTTAACGGGCTTTTTATCGGAGGCGGTATGGCCTTTACATTCCTAAAAGCCAAAGGCATCGAAATTGGAGACTCCCTTTTCGAAGAGAGTGCCCTAAATGAAGCCAAGAAAATAATCATAACTTGTGAAAAAAAGGGAATCGAACTACTACTCCCCTCTGATATCGTTATAGCTGATACTTTTAGCAACGACGCGAACAGATACACAGTTGAATCAACAAACGGCATTAAGAAAGGTTTCAGGGGTCTTGATGTTGGACCTAAGAGCATTGAAAAAGCCGTTGCCATGATGAAAAATGCCAAAACAATCCTCTGGAATGGCCCTCTGGGTGTATTTGAACTAAGTAATTTTGCAAAAGGCACACTCTGTATGGCCAAAGCACTTGCGAGCTCACCTGCAACCACGATCGTTGGTGGTGGAGATTCTATCGCTGCGATTAAAACTACAGGACTAGAAAACGCGTTCTCGCATCTCTCTACCGGTGGAGGTGCAGCCCTGGAGTTTATTGAAAAAGGAAACTTGCCAGGTGTCGATGTACTCTCCAATAAATCCAATATACCAGCAGCAAGTTAAATAAAAAGCAGTAGCCCTCTGCAATAAAATTATTTAAACATTTAGTTCAGGGAGTTGCTAATTTCCTACAAAAGTGTATCCAAAAAAAAGCCTTGCTCATCATATGATCAAGGCTTTTCTTGTACAATAAGAAGTGAAAACAAGAACTAAACGAGTACTGCGTTTGTTCCTAGGTTTGCCAACACTTCTCTAGCAAGCTCTGCATTTTCTGTACCAAGAACTTGTCTACCATTCATTGTAAGGTAGAAAGATGTCAAGTTAACACCAGCATCAGCCAAAGCACGTGTCAGTCGTGCTAGCTCGCCTGGCTTGTTAGCTAGATTAAGCAGTAAAACTTCTCTTCTTGTGAACTGAACTCCAGCATTGCGAAGAGCTGCTTCAGCTGGCTCTGCATTATTAACAACGAGACGAACCATTCCATCTCCTCTCATACCAAGTCCTGCAATACCTTCGATGTTAATTTCAACATTACCTAGTGTCTCTGCAATTCTTGCAATTCCGCCTGGGCGATCTTCTAGTACAAAGCTTAATTCTGTTGCCATGGTGTTCCTCCTAATTTTTTGGTATTTACCGTGACTTACCATTCGACTGTATAATAAAAGAAATCTTATGACAAGAATTCTTGTAAAAAAAATTACAACAAAAAAAAACGCCCTAGAAGTAATTAACAACTAGGACGTTACCGAGATCCTACAAACTAAAGCGTAAAAATTAACGGTGTAATCTAAACTACGCCTGCAGCTGAACCTGCAGCTGAACCTGTAGCTGATCCTGTAGCTGATCCTGCAACTGAAGTAGAAGCTGGAGGTGCTACAACTGCAGCTGCTGCTGCTTGACAACCAGAGCTGTTGTCTCTTAAAGCAACAACGGAAAGAGCTGCAAGAGAAATTCCTGCTGCGATTCCTGCCATAGTAGAAACGCTTGAGAGAAGAACAGCGAAAGCTACAACGTTAGCAGCTTTTGCTGCGTAATTAATAACTTTGTCAACTCCTTGAACATATTCGTTATCAGAGAGAGAAGCTGCAACACCAGAAAGAACAGTCACTGCAGTACCACCCCATACAACAGGATTAAAGTAACTTGTAGCTGCAACAGTTGCGTTAGCAAGCATAGTCCAGGCAGCATAAGTAGACGCTCTTTGAGCAAAGTTTGCGAAAAAAGAAGCTACTTTTTGAGCAGTAGAACCATCTTCTAGAAAACGCTCAGAAGCGGCCTCTACAGCGCATCCAAGACCAACAGTAACAGCTCCAGCAATATTTGGGTTATTCGTGATAAGTGAGAAATCCATAACTTAATCTCCGTGGATTAAAAGGGTTAAAAAACTAAAAAGAGGAGCATTCTAAGATATCTTTCTTTTTGCGACAAGGAGATTATTTTTAACTCTCTTCAATAAAAAACTCTTTTGTATATCACTTCTATCCTTTAAGTTCTATTTTTCTTAAAACAGCCTTACAAGGTACTACAGATGAATTTACGAATAGTTGCCATACGCCATGCAGAACCTTTAAATGAAGGGTATGCAGAGGACTTTTTACGTCCTCTTTCAAACGAAGGTAAGGCTATTCAGACAAGAATGTCTGAACTTTTAAAAAAAGAAAACATACTCCCCACTCACATTTTTGCATCGCCACTTTTGCGTGCACAAGAGACTGCTCAAATTCTATCTGACACCTTTGGAGTACCCTTTAAGAGCGAGCCTGCACTCGGCTACGAATTTAGCGCATCCTCACTACTTAAAAATATTCCCTCCGCACCACAACCTCTTACAATTTTTCTTGTAGGACACGCTCCAACTTTAGCAAACTTTGTAAATGATCTTATCGGAGAATCTGCTCTGCGTGGGCTTTGTAAAAGCGGTGCCGCTGTTATTAATTTTCCAAACAACATCGAATTTGGAAAAGGCAAGCTTTTTCATTATTACCGCCCATAAAATTCCGCTATCAAAAAAAACTTGTTTCGTGTATGTAAAATAAATACTTAACGCTTTATTTGATCATATCATCCCTTTCAAAGGAGAAGCAAGATGGCAAGTATAGGCACACAAAGCCCCTTCGATGGTTACGAATCTAATCACTATTTCGCAACGGATCACGAATTGAGTGATTCGGAATATGATTCCAATACTGAGTCCGATTCAGAATCCGATGCAGGTACAGCTGCTCCTGTACGTACAGTAGCCCCAGCTCCAAGCGAATCTCTCATGCTCTCTGCCCCACAGAACTCCCTTGCTACGGGGTATGAGTCAAACCACTTTTTTTCTGATGCTGCAGCAGGAGAAAGCTCGGGAGAGGAATCCGGCTCTGAGTCTGGCTGTGAGTCCGATGCAAGCGCTCTTACCATTAATTCAGAAAACTGTCTTTCTGATGATTCCGGAGGCTCTGAAGAGAGCGCTTTAAGTGATGGGTTTATTGTCTCTGACGAGTATTTAAGCGATGGGGAATCCAGTGGTTATAACCCCTCTTCAGTCTCTCTGTCTGGATCTGAGAGCGAATACGAAAGTGACACGGGCTCTACACACTCTTCTGTCTCATCTCCAGGGGCTGCAAGACGCTCTAGACACAGTGGCAAGAACAGACTGCAAAAAACTGTATCGCGTTTATCTAGAAGACATCTTCGAGAAGAAAGCGAAAGTAAGCTAGATCAACAAGCTGCAGAACCAACAAAAAAGAGCGGTGTTGAATTACTAGGAAAAATTGAACTCTTTCAGAACCTTACAGAACATGCTCAAAGCACAGAAAGCTTACCGATAATTGGAAGAGCAAGCGAGGCTCGAAAACTCATACGCATACTATCTCAGCCACGCGTGCGAAACTTCCCTCTACTAACAGGCCCTCATGGAATTGGTAAAAATGCGGTTCTAAAGAAACTTATCGAAGAGATCAACGCCAACCGAGTCCCCTCTTTTTTAAAAGGGCGACAAGTAATTATGCTCGATAGCATCTCTCTTTTTGCTAAACAAATCTCCGGTGACGGTAGCGATATTGGCCTGAGAATCAAAAACTTTATCCTACGTAAATTAAAACGAGTTGAGCGCCCTCTACTCTTTATCAAAGACATTGACAAACTCTACCAATACGAACTTGTTCCTGAATACCTTGAAAGTATTCTGCAAGCAAAAATCCCTTGTGTTGCATCTGTTGCTACAAGTAATCTTGAAGAAGATTTAAGCGGAGAGGCTAAGCGCTCTATTAAGCGACTGTTCCATCCCTTTAAAGTTAAAGAGTGTTCTGCTCAAGAAGCAGCCCGTATTACAGAGCAGTACCTAAAAGAGCATCCACTCTCTAATGAAATGACAGTGACTCAAGACGCTATCAATACTGCTGTAAAACTTTCAATCACTCATATTAAAGAGAGTCCTCTACCACGTAAAGCTATCCGGCTCATTCAACGTGCCGAAAAAGAGACCTTACTAAAAGAGCAAAGAGAAGGCTCTTCTAGTGCCCCTACAGTACTTAATAGAGTAGATATAGCTACTATCATAGCCGAAAGAACAGGAATCGATAGAGAGCAACTTGCTCTTTCCAACATGGAAAACCTTCAAAAAATACGTGAACGATTCTCTCAGAGTATTATAGGACAAGATCATGCTATCGATACTGTCTTTTCCGCAATCCAAAGATATAAAATGGGATTTAGCGACCCCAATAAGCCATGGGGAGTCTTTCTCTTCGTTGGACCAACAGGTGTTGGTAAGACTGAATTTGCCAAACAAATTGCAACAGAACTACTCTCCGATCAAAGAGCAATGATCCGATTAGACATGTCAGAGTACGCTGAGAGCCATACAATCAGTAGGCTTATCGGAGCGCCTCCTGGATATGAAGGGCATGAATCCGGAGGACAACTAACCAAAGCACTGCGTAAACGACCACATACAGTTGTTCTTTTAGATGAAATTGAAAAAGGGCACCCCGATATTCTCAGGACCTTCTTACAAGTCTTTGACGATGGAAGATTAACTGATGGACAAGGCAATACTGTTGACTGTACTCAGGCAATATTCCTTATGACATCAAACCTTGGATCAAAAGAGATGATGGCAATGAATAGACGAAAGGGTGTCGGCATGGATAAAGTATTAAAATGTGTCGAGCCTCTGATCATCGAACATTTAACTCCTGAACTCTATGGGCGGGTCATGGCTGTTGTTCCATTCCGCTCGCTACCGAAAAAAGAGTTCCCCCAAATTGTCAATGTGCACCTCTCAAAAATTCAAGAACGGGTCCATACTCAAAAGCAATTAAAGCTCTCTTGGTCGGATGAAGTAAACGGCTATTTTTCCAGAAGAAAATACGACACCTCGCTCGGGGTACGCGCGATGTGTCGACAAATAGGCAGCGAAGTCAGTGCAGCTCTGACACAGGCAACACTTACAAAACGCATTCCAGTAGAAGGTGGAGAGGCTACTCTCAGTATTGTTCAGAAGAAACTTGTGGTTAATTGACATCCTAATGCAGCGCATCATAAACAGCAGTAAAGAACACGAGCTCGGCTTTTCATTTATTCCTGTTTACGTTCAATAACAGGTATTCCTAAAGTAAGGTAAGAGTTTATGACATTCAGCCTCGATCTGTATGTAATAAACTCTTTCCTTATTTTGAAACAGCCCTTTGCTTTGATGATAAATCCCCTTTAAATTCTACAACGCACTACTCTGCATTTTTTTAATTGACTCTCTGTAAAGTTCATGTATAGGTAGTATATGTAAAGTATTTTTTTGAAAAGGATTGTCATGACAACTTTTGAAGTACAAAGATCTACAACAAGTTTAAATTTTTCGTTTCCAAAAAGAAAAAGCCAATATAAAGGAGATCGCCGCGTTGTAAGAATCTGGCAAGAACAAGCCGAAAGAAAAAAAGATGCCCCCGTCTTAAAACAAAACGTAGACGTTGTTCTACCAAAAAAGCTACAACGCCTTTCCTTAAAACCAAAAAGAGTGTTTAGCGTTACAAAATGTCCTATAGGAATACCATCTCCAAGAAGAGCTGCAAACAAACGCTCAAGGACAGCCTCGGGAGAAAACCACGGTCGATCCAGTAGAAAACGTAAAATCCACCCATTCAACAGCAACCTCAGCAACTCACGGATAAATACAGCTGAGAGTAAAACTCATCCTTGCGATGTAGACTTTACCGAAGAGAGCGCTCTTCTAGAAAATCTAAAAGATCGCATGGAAGACCATGCTAATCGTAGAATCATGCTATTTTACTATACGCTCTTACTTTACTACAAAGAAGGATGTGCTATAGAAAGAGATGATACGATCCATCAATTTGGCACCTGCTCTTGTGGCTTTTGTCACGCGTGCCACTCCGCTATTCTACCCAATACCAAAGATGATTTTTTCCAAATTTTAGCCAAGACTGTTAGGCAAAAAGGAGTCACAGCTCCTATTGAAGACAAACTACTAGCCTTAGGAGCCGGTAAATCCGCTGTAGATGCCATCAAAAGAGAACGAAAGCCTAAAAAGAGAATGAAACTCCTTAAAGAACTGGGAATTAAAACCCTTCTACCAAAAACCTCCCAACTCTATGCGAATAATAATGCTGTGATAGAAATGCATGAGCTTGTAAATATTTACGATTGCGCTATCGAAAAAACGATGCGTCCAATAGCACTCGATATTGCTAGACAATGCTCTAAGGGGAAGCATCCCTATGAAGCGATCCAGCTCTTTGTTAAAAAACTCCACGAGTTCTTTGAAAAAAGTACTGATGATATCCACCAACAACTAGGCCTGCTCCGTAGCTTACAGGATGCAGAGGAACGATATGCTTCAGCTGAGAGGAGTTTTAGAACTGCCCGTCCTTGTAATTACGAT